>NZ_CEXLVS010000064.1:7612-14080 GCF_982684285.1 Salinicola sp.
GATGTATCGCCATCAGATCGCGCACCAGCCCCGACCGACCCTGCACGTCGGGGACTGGGACAGCTGCCTGGCGGTCGCTCGGCAGTGGGAGCGTCAGTACGCGGCCTAGCGCCTTCGAAGCTAGCGACCGTCGAGCCACTGGGTCATGACCCGATCCAGCAGCGCCGCCTGGCGATCGAAGCGTTTCGGGTCGCGGAGGATCTCGTCACGGGTCTGGACGTAGGCAGCGGTCGCCGGCAGGTCGTGATCGCACAGATCTGCCGTGCCCTGGGCCGTCGATTCCAGGTGGCACTGCAGCGCGATGACGCGCCCCGCATCCCAGGCGAATCCCTGGACCGGGCCGCCCGGCGTGCGGCCCAGCGGCAGGCAGCCATCCGGCAGGCCGAAGATGTCGCGATGCCAGAGCAGCGCCTCGAAGGTTTCCGGCAGATCGAAGGGGCTGTCGTCGGCCAGGGTCAGCGGCTGCCAGCCGATTTCCGGCTGCACCGCGGGCGACACGATGGCGCCGAGCGCCTCGGCGATCAGGCTGGCACCGAAGCCGATGCCAAGCACCGGCTTGTTGCTCTTGAGGGCGCGCTCCACCAGCTTGCGTTCTCGCTTGAGCAGCGTGGTTTCCGGTGGCGAGAAAGCGTCGAGCAGCACGAGCGCGTCGCAGTTGGCCAGCGGCGGCGGCAGTTCGCCTTCGTCGAGCCGGCAGTGGTTGTAGCTGTGACCCAGGCCGGTGAGCCAGTCCGCCATGCGGGCCGGGCCGAACAACGGACTATGCTGGAGAAAATAGATATGCATGATGCGTCCATGATGGGGTCGACCGGACGACTCCACAAGCGGGGAGTTAGCATTTAGCCATGGCCATCCGTGCCCAGATTCTCGAACAGATCTACACCATCGTGGCGCAGATCCCGCCGGGGCGCGTCACCACCTATGGTCGGATCGCCGGGATGACGGAAGGTGCCACGGCGCGCATGGTCGGTACGGCGATGCGACAGTTGCCGACCGGGCACGACCTCCCCTGGCATCGGGTCATCGGGGCCAGCCGTCGAATCGCGGATCACGGCGGCGCCCAGCGCCAGCACGAGAAACTGCGCGCCGAGGGAGTCGTCTTCGATGACAGCGGCCGCGTACCCACGCATTTGATGTGGCCAGAGTGACGATGTGGCCAGGACGATGGAGAGTTCATGACCAAGCCCCCGGATAGCTTCAACGCCAGACTGCGTCAGCTCGATGCGCGCCAGCGGATCGCGTTCATGGCCGCCTTGAGCGAGCGGCTGGTGCCAAACTACGCGCTCTACGCCGTCGTGAGCGGCCAGGGCAACCCCGGCGTACTCCACAACGTGCTGGATCTGGTATGGGAACGGCTCAAGATCGCCGCGGCGAAGATCGACTTCGACAAGCAGGCCGAGAAGCTCGCCGATGTCGAGCCGCCGGAGGCCGATGACAGCTTCGGCGCGCGGCGGGCGACGGAAGCGGTCATGGCCTTGACCACGCTGCTCGATACCCTGCGCGGCGAGGCGCCGGAAGCGGCGCTGGAGGTGAGTCGCGTCTCGCGCAACGGCGTACGCGCCTATATCGAAATGTCCGAGGGCAGCGAGGACGCCGAACGGCTCGATGCACTGTTTCGTGAGCATGAACTGATGCAGGACGAGCGCGATTTCCAGGACGCGGTGCTCGAAGCGCTCGAGGCCGACCCCAGGCTCGGGGATCTCTCGGCACTGCGCACGCTCGGTCGCAACCAGGGAGTCAGCAACCTTGGCCTGAGTCTCGACTGACCCGCTACCGGTTGTGGATAAACCGGCTACGCTGAGGCGTGTGGATAACGCTGACGACCCCTCGGCGCCCCGACCCACGAACGTTCATGGAGGAACATCATGCAGAAGCGCTGGTTGATTGGCGGCCTGACCCTGGCGACCGTCATGCTGTCGGGCTGCCAGAGCCTGACCGGCTGGGGAGGTGACGCGCTGCGAACCGAGGCGGTGGTGAAGAGCGTCCACGAGCCCGGTTGCGAGAAAGAGAGCTGCGCCAACGTCAACGCGGCCTACTTGCGTTTCCCCGAGTCACCACGGCTCTCCGCCGAACTCGAGCGACGGCTGTTCGGGCTGGCGAGCGGGCTCAGCGACAGCCCCGACGGCAATGCCATGGGACAGGCCACCTCGTTCGAAGCCTTTGCCGACCAGGTCTTCGCGGCTTCGCGTCGCGCTCGCGAAGACGTGCCGCAGCTGCCGGGCTACGAGGCCGATCTCAAGGCCGACGTGGTGGCGGATCACGACGACCTGCTGGTGATCGAACTCGACGGCTATCTCTACAGTGGCGGCGCCCACGGCTTGCCGTTGACCTCCTACATGGTGATCGAGCGCGACACGCAGCAGATCGTCGATCTCGCCGACATGCTGCAGCCGGGGAAGCGACCGGCCTACGAAGCCGCGCTGGAGCGGGCCCACCGGCGCTGGCTGGAGACCGATCAGGCTAACGGACTGTCAGAATCCCAGTGGCCGTTCGTCGTCTCCGACAATGTCGCCCCGCTGGCGGATGCCGTCGCGGTCAAGTATCAGGTCTACGACCTGGCGCCCTATGCCGTCGGCCAGCCGGTGCTGACCATCCCCTACGCCGATCTCGACGGTATCTTCCGGTCACGCTACCTGCCTTGAGAGCGTCCGCGATGACGATGCGAAAGCGCCGCGACCCGATCGGGCCGCGGCGCTATCGTCGATCCGCTCTCGCGGCTCAGGCGCAGGCTCACAGCGCTCAGAGTCGCATTTCGATCCCGTGCTCGGCCATGTAGCGCTTGGCGTCGGGAATGGTGTACTCACCGAAGTGGAAGATGCTGGCGGCAAGCACCGCATCGGCGCCGCCTTCCTTCACCCCGGCAACCAGGTGATCGAGGTTGCCGACACCGCCGGAAGCGATCACCGGTACCTCGACCGCGTCGCTGATCGCGCGCGTCACGCCGAGATCGAAACCGACCTTGGTGCCATCGCGATCCATGCTGGTGAGCAGCAGTTCGCCGGCGCCGTAGTCGACCATCTTGCACGCCCACTCGACGGCATCCAGCCCGGTGGGCCGACGGCCGCCATGGGTGAAGATCTCCCAGCGCGGCGTCTCGCCCTCGGCGCTGACCCGCTTGGCGTCGATCGCCACCACGATGCACTGGCTGCCGAAGCGCTCGGCGGCCTCGCGCACGAAATCCGGGTTGGTGACGGCGGCGGTATTGATCGAGACCTTGTCCGCCCCGGCGTTGAGCATGGTGCGGATATCCTCGCAGCGACGAATGCCGCCCCCGACGGTGAGCGGGATGAACACCTCGCCGGCAATGCGCTCGACCATCTCGACGGTGGTGTCGCGGTCTTCGTGGCTGGCGGTGATGTCGAGAAAGGTGATCTCGTCGGCGCCCTGCTGGTTGTAACGCTTGGCGATCTCCACCGGGTCGCCCGCATCGCGAATACCGACGAAATTGACACCCTTGACCACGCGGCCGGCGTCGACGTCGAGGCACGGAATGATGCGCTTGGCCAATGTCATGAGCGGGCTCCTTCGTTATCGATCCGATCGCCCCGAATCGAATCACTCAAGGCCTGGGCCTCGGCGACATCGAGCGAGCCTTCGTAGATGGCTCGGCCGGTGATGGCACCGATGATGCCGCTGTCGGCGACCTTGGCCAGCGCGCGGATATCTTCCAGGTCGGTCACCCCGCCGGAGGCGATCACCGGCAGGCCGCCGTCGCGGGCGAGCTGGGCGGTGGCCTCGACGTTGACGCCTTGCATCATCCCGTCGCGGGCGATGTCGGTATAGACGATCGAGGAGACGCCGTCATCGCGAAAGCGCCTGGCCAGGTCCACTGCCTTGACCGTCGAGACTTCCGCCCAGCCGTCGGTCGCGACGAAGCCGTCGCGGGCGTCCAGGCCGACGATCACGTGACCGGGGAAGCGACGACACATCTCGCCGACGAAGTCCGGCTCCTTGACCGCCTTGGTGCCGATGATCACGTAGCTGACGCCGGCGGCGAGATAGTGCTCGATGGTCTCGGCACTGCGAATGCCGCCGCCGATCTGGATCGGCAGGTCCGGATAGGCGCGGGCAATCGCCGTGACGGCTTCACCGTTGACCGGCTTGCCCTCGAAGGCGCCGTTGAGATCGACCAGATGGAGCCGCCGGGCACCGGCGTCGACCCAGCGTGCGGCCATCGCCACCGGGTCGTCGCCGTAGGACGTGGCATCGTCCATGCGGCCCTGCTTGAGCCGCACGCACTGGCCGTCCTTGAGATCGATGGCGGGAATTACCAGCATGGTTTCGAGTCCTTTGAGTCAGTCAGGTGCTGTCTGAAAAGCCGGCGAGGCAGCCACTTCCCGGATCGTGCCTAGGGCGCCCAGTTGACGAAATTTTCCAGCAGTTGCAGGCCATCCCTGGCGCTCTTTTCCGGGTGGAACTGCACCGCGAACACGGTGCCACGGCCGGTGACCACGTGGGCGTCGGCGCCAGCGTAATCGGTCTTGCCGAAGATATCGGCATCTTCCAAGGCTTCGACGTAATAGCTGTGCACGAAGTAGAATCTCGCGCCGTCTTCGATGCCGTTCCACAGCGGATGCGCGTGGTGCTGCGTCACCCGGTTCCAGCCCATGTGGGGCACCTTGAGGCGCTCGCCCTCGGGGCTGACCAGTTTGTGGCCGAAGTGACGGACCCCGCCGGGGAGGAAGCCGAGGCAATCGATGCCGCCGTTCTCCTCGCTGCGCTCGAACAGCATCTGCTGGCCGACGCAGATACCGAGCAGCGGTTTGGCCTGCTCCTCGAGCAGATCCTTGACCAACCCCTCGAGCTCGGTGCGCTGGAGTTCGCCCATGCAGTCGCGGATCGCCCCCTGGCCGGGCAGCACCAGCCGCGAAGCGCCGCGAATCGAGCGCGGATCGCGGGTCACCATGACGTTTTCATGGGTGACGTGCTCGAGCGCCTTGGCCACGGAGTGCAGATTGCCCATCCCGTAATCGATCACGGCGATCGTCATTGCGGTTTCCTCGCTGAGTCGGTGATGGCGCCGGCCGGTATCACAGGCTGCCTTTGGTCGACGGCATTTGGCCGGCCATGCGCGGATCCTGCTCGACAGCCGCTCGCAGTGCGCGACCGAACGCCTTGAAGATGGTCTCCGCCTGATGGTGCGCGTTGAAGCCCTTCAGGTTGTCGATGTGGAGGGTGACCTGGGCATGGTTGACGAAGCCCTGAAAGAATTCCCAGAACAGCTGGGTATCGAGTCGGCCGATGGTCGCGCGAGTGAACTCGACATCCATGAACAGCCCGGACCGCCCCGAGAAATCGATCACCACGCGGGACAGCGCCTCGTCGAGCGGTACGTAGGCGTGGCCGTAACGGCGAATGCCGCGCTTGTCCCCGATCGCCTGGGCGAATGCCTGGCCCAGGGTGATGCCGAGATCCTCGACGGTGTGGTGCTCGTCGATCTCGAGATCGCCCTGGGCGTCTATCGTCAGGTCGAGCATGCCGTGGCGAGCCACCTGATCCAGCATGTGATCTAGGAAGGGGACCCCGGTCCGGCAATCGAGACGGCCGCTGCCGTCCAGATTTACCGTGACCGTGATCTGCGTCTCGTTGGTGTCGCGCGACACCGTGGCGATGCGCTCGGACATGCGGGGGAAATCTCCCGGTACGGTTGGCGAGAATCGGCCATTATAGTGAATCGGGGCCCGCATCCGCTACAATGTCGGTGTTTATCGAGCGGCTGTCATTCGGCCGTTCTCCACCGCAGTCAAGTCGTTCCGCCGACAGGGAGACACAGGGGGCATGCCGGAAGTCGCACAGCAGGTCGAGTCGCATCATCGGGTCACGCTCCGCTGCATCGAACTCGCGTGGAGCCTCGGTCCCTGCGCACGGATGCCTGCCCACGTCAGTGCACAGGGAGGATTCGAATGAAGGGGCTGGTCAGAGCACTGCTGGCGGCGATCGGGGTGCTGGGGATTCTGGTCGTCGTGGCCGTCGTCTACATCACCACGTTCTTCGACCCGAACGACCTCAAGCCGCGTCTGATCGAGGCGGTCCGCAACCAGAGCGGGCTCGAGCTGCGTCTCGACGGCCCGTTGTCGTGGTCCTTCTATCCGCGCATCGGCGTCAGCGTCAAGGACGCCGAAGCCTGGCTTCCCGACCAGTCGCAGGACGATGCACCCTTTGTCGGCTTCGACAGTGCCGAAGTGAGCGTGGCATTCACGCCATTGCTGACCGGAGACGTGTCGGTCGATGGCCTGATTCTCGATGGCATGCGGCTCAACCTGGCCCGCGACGCGCAGGGCCAGGGCAACTGGCAGGTACTGCTGGATCGCCTGGCCGGCAACGATAGCGCTGACCAGTCCCCGCCAAGCGCGGGCGGGACGCCGTCGCAGGCGGCGAGCGCTGCTTCGGCGAAATCGACGTGGGCCACGAAGACGCGGGCCTCGCTGTCGCGCACCACGTAGCGCACCTCGTCGACGTTCCAGTGCC
>NZ_CEXLVS010000064.1:14090-17868 GCF_982684285.1 Salinicola sp.
GGGGACGCCGGCCCGGCCCGAGAAGAAGGGCCCCGGCCTGAAGCCGGGCGAGGATCAGGCCGTGGCGTTCGATATCGCCAGCGTCAAGGTGGCCAACAGCCAGGTGAACTACGTCGACCGGCAGAAATCGCTGGATGTCACGCTGGCCAACCTCAGCCTGCAGAGCAGCAACGTCAGCCCGCAGTCGTCGTTCCCGGTCCAGCTGTCGTTCGACGTCGACGGGCGCCAGCCGGACATCGACGGCAACCTCCAGTTCAAGAGCCAGATGCGCATGGATCTCGGCGCCGGACGCTACACCTTCGGGAACGTGACGCTCAACGGCAAGGCGCAGTTGCCGGCGCTGGCCGAGCAGGCGCAGGCGCTCAACCTGAAGGTTGCCACGCTGGTCGCGGACACCCAGGCCAAGCAGTATCGGGCCGATGGAATCGAATTGGGCGCTTCGCTCTACCACACGGCCATGCAGGAAACGCCGCTGTCGCTGGATCTGCGCGCCAATGCCGTGGCCGACCAGGAGGCCCGCACCGCCACGCTCGGCGATGTCGTCCTGAGCGGCGACGATGGGCTGAACCTGAAAGGCAACCTGGACGTCACGCAACTGGACGACGCGCCTCGATACCGGGGGCGGCTGGAACTCGCGCCGCTATCGGTTCGGGACTGGCTGACGCGCTTCGGCATCGACGTGAACAGCGCCGACGACAAGGCGCTCACCGCGCTCTCGTTGAGCGGGCCCTTCACCGGCAGCGCCCAGCGTATCGACTTCGACGACTTGCAGCTGACGCTGGACGACCCCACGTTTAAGGGCTCGCTGGGGGGCGCCTTCGACGGCAGGGAGCTGGACTTCGATCTGGCGGGTGATCAGCTCGACCTGGATCGCTACCTGGCCCCCCGGACCCAGAGCGCGGATGGGACCCAGAGCGCGGATGGGACCGAGAGCGGTGATGGCAAGGAGACGGCCTGGCTGTCGGCGCTCGGTGTCCAGCCGGCGTTGGCCGCGGCCGAAGGTGCCGAACTGCTGCCGGTCGATTGGCTGGCGGAGCTCAAGCAGGAAGGGCACTTGACGCTCGATTCGCTCAAGGCCAAGGGCATTCGGATGGGGGATGTCGAGTTGACCACCAGCGGCAGTGGCGGTCGCCAGCGTATCGACTCGCTCGATGCCTCGCTCTACGGCGGCTCGCTGAAGGCCTCGAGCGCGCTCGATCTTCGCCAACCGCCGCTGAAGCTGTCCTTCACCGAGCGCATGAATGGCGTCGACATCGCGCCGCTCTACCAGGACTTCAGCGGCAAGGACTCTCCGCTGCGCGGCAAGCTCAATCTACAGGGGGATTTCGATTCGCGTACCAATACCGCCGAAGGACTCAAGCAGAATCTCGATGGCCAGGCGGCGCTGCGGATCGACGACGGCGCCATGCTCGACGTCAACGTGTCACGTCAGCTGTGCAGCGCGGTAGCGACCCTGGAAGGGCGCGAGTCGACCCGTGAATGGAGCGAGGACACCGCCTTCGATCGGCTGCAGGCCAGCGTGAAGGTCGACAATGGTGTGGCCCACAACGACGATCTGGATATCGCCATTCCCGGCATCGCGGTGACCGGCAAGGGTGATGTCAACCTGGTGACCAACCGGTTCGACTACCGTGCGGCGGCACGCTTTACCGACACCGCCGACAAGGCTGCCTGCGGCGTCAATCCACGCCTGGCCAAGATCGACTTCCCGATTCGCTGTCAGGGCAGCCTGAGCGACGCACCCGGGCAGTGGTGTGGATTCGATCGCGAAGCGTTTCAGGAGTCGCTGGCGAATCTCGCCACGGACGAGGCCAAACGCAAGGCTGGCGAGCGTATCGACGAAGAGCTGAACAAGCAGCTGGATGAAGAGACGCGTCAGAAGATCGACGACAAACTGGGGGAAGGCGCATCCGAGAAACTCGGCAACAAGCTCCGCGATCTGTTCAAGTGAGCCGGGCCGGCAGCCGGTTCCCCGCGCCGACACGATGTCGGCGCCCTCTTGCCAAGCCGGCCAACGGCGCTCTGATTTTCCGGATCGATTCACCATCGATGTCCAACTCGATTCCACCACTCTGGAGAGGTGCGGTTTGGCGGAAATAGCCCTATCGGCCGAGGCCTTTCGCGAGCGAGTGTTCGGCTGGTTCGACGCGCACGGCCGCAAGTCGCTGCCGTGGCAGCACGACAAGACGCCCTACCGGGTCTGGGTGTCGGAGATCATGCTGCAGCAGACCCAGGTCACCACCGTCATCCCCTACTTCGAACGCTTCATGGCGCGCTTCCCCGATGTCCGGACGCTGGCGGAGGCGCCCCAGGACGACGTGCTGCACCTGTGGACCGGGCTTGGCTACTACGCCCGCGCCCGCAACCTGCACAAGGCGGCCCAAGTCGTCGTCGACGAACACGATGGCGAGTTCCCGACCCATGACCTCGAGGCGATGACGGCGCTGCCGGGGATCGGTCGTTCCACGGCCGGCGCCATCGTCAGCATCAGCACCGGCCAGCGTGCCGCGATCCTCGATGGCAACGTCAAGCGCGTGCTGGCCCGCCTGCACGCGGTGGAGGGCTGGCCGGGCAGGAGCGACGTGCTGGCGAGGCTGTGGGAGCTGGCGGAGCGCTATACGCCGGAACGCCGGCTGCCGGAATACACCCAGGCGATGATGGATCTCGGCGCCATGATCTGCACGCGCGGCAAGCCGAGCTGCCTGCTGTGTCCATTCGAGGATGTCTGCGTGGCCCACGAACAGGGCGATGAGCGCCGCTATCCCGGCTCCAAGCCCAAACGCGAGTTGCCGACGCGGCAGACGCAGATGTTACTGTTGCAGGACGACACGGGACGGGTGCTGCTCGAGCAACGTCCGCCCAGCGGCCTGTGGGGCGGCCTGTGGGGCTTTCCCCAGTTCGATGGCGACAGTGAGCTGCATGACTGGCTGGAGCGGCGCTATCGAGGCTCTCACCTCGGCACTGCCTGGCAGCCGTTCATACACACGTTCACCCACTTTCGCCTGGAGATCACGCCGAGACCGGCTCGACTACCGGATCGCCGGGCCGCCACCGTGGCCGAATCGAACCAGCAGTGGGTCGATCCCGCCGCACCGGCGAATGTCGGGTTGGCGGCGCCGGTCAAGACCCTGCTGGCCACGTTGGCCCAGGCGCATGCACTTATCGACTGAGAGGAGGCTTACATGGCGCAGACGGTATTCTGCCGCAAGTACCAACAAGAGCTCGAAGCGCTGGCGTTCCCGCCGCTGCCCGGTGCCAAGGGCCAGGAGATTCAGCAGACGGTCTCCAGGCGCGCCTGGGAGGAGTGGCAGGCGCTGCAGACGCGGCTGATCAACGAGAAGCATCTCAATATGCTGGACCCGCAGGCGCGGGAGTACCTGACGACGCAGATGAATCGGTTCTTCGACAATCAGGAGACCGATCACGCCGAGGGCTACGTACCGCCAGGCCAGTGATTTCCGGCAGGGTGAAGGGAACTCATCTTTTTGAAATAAAAAGGCTTGACCCCCAAACGGCATGCTGGTTAAATGCGTCCCCGTTGGCGAGGGCCAGATAGCTCAGTTGGTAGAGCAGGGGATTGAAAATCCCCGTGTCGGCGGTTCGATTCCGTCTCTGGCCACCATCAATGCTGGGGTATCGCCAAGTGGTAAGGCACCGGTTTTTGGTATCGGCATGCGCAGGTTCGAATCCTGCTACCCCAGCCATCGCTGACGTCTCTATGCTCGCCGACATAGCTCAGTTGGTAGAGCAACTGACTTGTAATCAGTAGGTCCCGGGT
>NZ_CEXLVS010000065.1:0-17603 GCF_982684285.1 Salinicola sp.
CACCGCATTGGTACCCGTCGGGCCCGGCAGGTGGACCTTGTAGTCCAGGCCACGCGGCTTGAAGATCACCTCTTCCAGCGTCTCCAGGTAGTCGCGCTTGGCGGCGGTCCACATGTCGAGGCCATGCACGATGCCATTCGAGGTGATGTACTCGACCAGTGCTTCCTGCAGCTTCGGATGGTTGTGACCGTAATTCAGGGTGCCGGCGCCGGCGAGGAAATCGATGTACTCGCGGCCATCTTCAGCGGTCAACCGCGCGCCCTGCGCCTTGGTGAACACGATGGGAAACGAGCGGGAATAAGTCCGGACTTCGGACTCCATGCGTTCGAGAATCTGGGTCTGCATACAGCCTCCCTGGTTGGCGATGCGTGATGAGGCGGATCGCAATCCGCTCTAGATGCGTTGCGGGTCGAACGGCCCGATCCGGACGAGATTTTCCGGATCGTGCTCGCCGCCCAACTGGTCGGTCGAGAAATATTCGCGGCTGATGAGCGGTGCCTGCCAGCGATCCGCAAGACGTTTGAACAGTCCCCATGAAGCCTGGTTGTCGGGGGTGATGGTGGTTTCCAGGTGATTCAGGCCGGCGAGTTCCGGCCGGGTCAGCACGGCCTCGACCAGGCGGCGGGCGAGGCCCGTGCCGCGAGCTTTCTCCCCCACTGCCACCTGCCACAGAAAATAGATGTCCGGCGCGGCGGCTTTGACATAACCGGAAACGAACCCGACGATCTCGCCATCCTCCGTCGGCGCCACGGCGCAGCTGTCACGGAACTGGGTGGCGAGCAGTAGATAGGCATAGCCAGAGTTGACATCCAGCGGGGGGCAGGCCTTGACCAGTTCATAGATGCCCCAGCCATCTTCGGTGGTGGGCTTGCGAATGAACAGAGGCATGTCTGGCTTGCCCACGACAGCATCGGCGACGGTCGGTCGCGCCAGGTCCGCCGAGGGGGTGAATGCCGGGTTGGGATTGGTCATCGTCATCATCGCTATGGCGAAATTGGGATCAAGGATAACAGCGTGCGGGAATTGCTTCAAACGGCAGGTTATTTTGCCGCGCCTAATCAATAAATATTATTTATATGGATGTTGCCGCCCTCTTGCCTATCGAGTCTAGACGAGCCGCGAAAAAACGTGGCATGAATGAGGCGATCGAAAGTCGCTCATTCGGCCATTTCCGACCGCCAGGCGTCGGTCGTTCGGCCGCAAACGACAATGGCCGCCTCGGGGGCGGCCATTGGGATCGGGTAGCGATCGAACCCGGGTCAGCGGCGCGTGACGCTTCGCATGGTGACGAACTCTTCCGCCGCGGTCGGGTGGATGCCCACCGTGGCGTCGAAGTCGGTCTTGGTCAGCCGGGCACGCACGGCAATCGCGATGCCCTGTATCGTCTCTCCAGCCTCGTCGCCCACCATGTGGGCCCCGACCACCCGATCGGTGGCATCGTCCACCACCAGCTTCATCAGGCAACGCTCGTCGCTGCCGGATAGCGTGTGCTTCATCGGGCGGAAATCCGCGCTGTAGATGCGTACCGCTTCGAATCGCTCGCGGGCTTCTTCTTCGGTGAGACCGACGGTGCCGATGTTGGGATGGCAGAATACCGCCGTGGCGATGTCCTGGTAGTCGAGCGGCCCCGGCGTCTTGTCGCCATAGTGGTGCTGGACCATGTGCATCGCCTCCGCCAGGGCGACCGGGGTCAGTTCGGGGCCGCCGGTCACGTCACCCAGGCCGAGGATCGAGGGCACGGAGGATTCGTATCGTTCGTTGACCTTGAGCGTGCCGTCGGTGTTGAGTTCGACCCCGAGCGCCTCCAGCCCCAGACCTTCGAGGTGCGGGCGACGGCCGGTGGCGACCAGCACCGCGTCCACCTCGAGCCGTTCGCCGTTGGTCAAGGTGACCTCGAGTCCACCCTCGACCTTGCGGATACGCTCGATGTTGGCCTCGAAATGCAGGTTGACGCCCTTCTTGGCCATCTCGTCGCGGGTGAATTCGCGCACTTCCTGGTCGAATCCCCGCAGGAACAGCCCGCCGCGGTAGATCAGGTGCGTATCCGCTCCCAATCCGTTGAAGATGCTGGCGAACTCGACGGCGATATAGCCGCCGCCCAGCACCAGGAAACGGCGCGGGAAGCTGTCGAGATCGAACACCTGGTTGGAGTTGACGGTCAGTTCGCTGCCCTCGAACTGGGGCGTCCAGGGCCAGCCACCGACCGCGACCAGTATCTTCTCGGCGGTGATGCGCTCGCCGTTGATCTCGACGGCGTTGGCGTCGACGAGCTTGGCGCGACCGTTGATCAGCCTGACGCCGGC
Organism: Salinicola sp.; assembly: GCF_982684285.1. NCBI lineage: Bacteria > Pseudomonadati > Pseudomonadota > Gammaproteobacteria > Oceanospirillales > Halomonadaceae > Salinicola > Salinicola sp. Next base: position 2,304 of record NZ_CEXLVS010000065.1, read on the forward strand.
ACCTTCCAGCAAGCGGCCGTAGATGCCGTTGAGGCGCTTGATCTCCTCGACCTTGTTGTCGCGCAGCGTCGCCCAGTCGAAAGCCGGCGCCTGGGGAATCGTCCAGCCGAATCCACGGCTATCCTCGAATGCGTCGTGAAAGTGGGCAGCGTAGGAGTACAGCTTCTTCGGCACGCAACCCACGTTGACGCAAGTGCCGCCGAGGTAGCGGTCTTCGGCAACGGCGACCCTGGCGCCGGTCGCTGCGGCGGTGCGCGCGGCGCGGACGCCGCCCGACCCGGCCCCTATCACGAAAAGGTCGTAATCGTAATTCGCCACTGTGAGACTCCTAGAGAAATGTTGGAGGGATCATACCAGCCCGGCGTCGGCGTCGGAAAAGTCCGAAACTATCGGGGTGATATAAAAAATGCTTTGGTGTTATGGCGCTAGCGGTTGCGAGGCCGACCCCGGCAGCTTCGAAAATATCGGCGGATGGCCTAGAATCGCTGATTCGATCGCGAACCGACACGTTCGCCCAACTACACACTCAGGTTACCGTCATGAACGATATCCAGACTCTTCTCGAACAGAACCGGCGCTGGGCCGACGGCATTCAGCAGCGCGATCCGAACTTCTTCGCTCAGCTCTCCCAACAGCAGAATCCCGACTATCTCTGGATCGGATGCTCCGACAGCCGGGTTCCTGCCAATCAGATCGTGGACCTGCCGCCCGGCGAGGTGTTCGTGCATCGCAACGTCGCCAATCTGATCTATCACAACGACATGAATGCGCTGTCGGTCATCCAGTTCGCCGTCGACGTGCTCAAGGTCAAGCACATCATGGTCGTGGGCCACTACGGCTGTGGCGGCGTCAAGGCCGCGATCACCGGTGGCGAGCATGGCATCGTCGACTACTGGCTCAACAGCGTCAGCGAACTCTATCAGCAGCTCAGGCCGGAGATGGAGCCGCTCTCCCTGGACGAACGGGTCGATCGGCTGTGCGAGCACAACGTGCGGCTTCAGGTCGCCAACCTGTGTCGCACCAAGATCATCCAGCGGGCCTGGGAGCGAGAGCAGCCCTTGTCGGTGCATGGCTGGGTCTACGGGCTCAAGGACGGCCGCGTCAACGACCTGGGCTGCACCGTCTCCCGTGCCGACCAGACGGGGACCATCCGCATCCAGCCGACCATTCCCGCCCAGAGCTGATCGCTCCCCGTCGGGCCGTCGCGACGCGCCGTTCATCGCCGCCATTCGGCGACTGAATGGCGCGCAACAAGATTTCGATTGGGCTGGCCCACCGTCTATCAGTAAGGTGATGGTCGACGGGCTCCCCCGTCAGCCCGATCGACCCCATAGCGCCGTTCGACAACAACGACGTTCAATGACAACGACGTTCAATAACAACAGCGGAACCCGCGATGCGCCTCACAACGTTCATGCTCGGCCTTCTGGTCGGGGGGCTGCTGATGCCTCTCCCGACGGAAGCCGCCCTGGCCGACGACAGGCCCATCACGCTCAGGGTGGCCTACGATACCGACCCGGTATCGCTGGACATCCACGAACAGCTCTCCATCGGCATGCTCCAGTTGTCGCACCTCGCCTTCGATCCGCTGGTTCGCTGGAGTCGCGAGCGCGACTTCGAACCCCGCCTCGCCACCCGCTGGGAGCGGCGCGACGACACGACCGTGCGCTTCCATCTACGCCATGGGGTAACGTTCCACAGCGGCAATGCGTTCACCGCCAGGGATGTCGTCTGGACGCTGCACCGGCTGCAGCGGAGCCCGGACTTCAGGGCCATCTTCGCGCCGATAAGCCGGGTGGAGGCGGTGGATGAGTTCACCGTGGACCTGCATACTCGCCAGCCCTACCCGCTTCTGCTCAACCTGGCCACCTACATCTTCCCGATGGACAGCCGATTCTACTCCGGCACCTCGGCCAGGGGGCGCGACAAGAGCGAGATCGTCAAGAACGGCAATTCATTCGCCTCGAGTCACCTGTCGGGTACCGGTCCCTTCGAGGTGGTGAAACGCCAGCCCGGCGCCAGGATCGAGAGCGAGCGATTCCCGGACTACTGGGACACCGACTCTCCCGGCAACGTCGATCGCCTGGTGATGACGCCCATCGCCGAGAACGCCACCCGCGTTGCCGCTCTGCTCGCCGGCGACGTCGATTTCATCTCTCCGGTCCCCTTCAACGCGGTCCAGCGGCTTCGTCACGCCGAAGGGGTCGAACTGGTCACCATGCCCGGCACCCGTATCACCATGCTGCAGCTCAACGAGCAGCGGGTGGCGGCCTTTCGCGACCGACGCGTGCGCCTCGCCTTCGCCTACGCAGTCAACCAGACCGCCATCGCCGAGCGCCTGTTGAAGGGATTTGCGACCCCCGCGGCGCAGATGTCGCCGCGGGGATACGCGGGCCACGTCCCGACGCTGACCCCGCGGCACGATCTCGCCAGGGCTCGCGAACTGATGCGCGAAGCGGGCTACGGCGACGGCTTCTCGGTCACCCTGATGGCCCCCAACAACCGCTATGTCAACGACGCCCAGACGGCGCAGGTGGCGCTGGCGATCGCCGCGATGCTGGCCAAGATCAACGTCACCGTCGAGTTCGAGACCCTGCCCAAGAACCAGTACTGGGCCGAGTACGACAACCGCGCAGCCGACATGATGATGATGGGTTGGTATTCGGATACCGGCGACTCCGCCAATTTCTTCGAATACCTGACCTTCTGTCCCGACGCCGAGACCGGCGCGGGTCGATACAATGCCAGCGAATACTGCAATCCGCGGATCGATGCGCTGGTGGAGCGGGCAAACCTCACCACGCAGCCGACGGCTCGTGCCCGGCTGCTGCAGCAGGCGGAACGGGAGATTCACGACCAGGCCCCGTTCATCCCGCTGTACTGGCAGAATCTCGCCTGGGCGGCGAGCGATCGCGTCGATATCGCGCCGGTGCTCAACGTGATGAACATGCCCTACCTGGGTGACGTGGTGGTCCATCCCCGATGATATTCTTCCTGGTGCGCCGGCTGTTGCAGGCCGTGGCGGTGATGTTCGTCATCAGCGTGATCGGATTCGCCGTACAGGGCGGGCTGGGCGATCCCGTCCCGCAGATGCTGGGGCCGACGGCGACCGATGCCGAGTCGGCGGCGCTGCGACATTCGCTCGGCCTGGATCGACCGTTGTGGATGCAGTACCTGCACTTCGCCGGCAACGCCGTGAAGCTGAACTTCGGCGACTCCTACTTCTTCCATGAGCCCGCGCTGGATGTCATCGCGCGCTACCTCCCGGCCACCCTGGAGCTGGTGGCCGCCAGTGCCGTGATCACACTGCTGCTGTCGGTGCCGATGGGCATCTTCTGCGCGATCCGCCCTCGCAGCTGGCTATCGCGAGGGCTGATGGGACTGTCGCTGATCGGCATCTCGGTGCCGATCTTCCTCACCGCCATGGTGCTGATCCAGCTCTTCTCGATCGGCATCCAGGTGACGCTGTTTCCCATGGATACCGGATGGGGACAGTGGCTCAACCAGCTGCTGTCCATCGACGGCGGGATGCCGGCCTACGGCCGTGGCAACCCCGTCCATGTCTGGGGTGTCTGGTACACCAACTTCGCTTCGTGGCAGGGGCTCCTCTATCTGCTGCTGCCCGCCCTCTCCCTGGCGTTCGTCATGCTGCCGCTGTTCGTCCGCCTGATCCACGCCGAGATGCTGGAAGTGCTGGAGTCGGACTACGTCAAGTACGCCCGGGCCAGGGGCCTGCGACCGTCACGGATATACTTCCTGCATGCGCTGAAGAACACCCTGCTGCCGGTGGTGACCCTCGGCGGCGTCCAGATCGGCACGCTGGTGGCCTACACCCTGTTGACGGAGACCGTGTTCCAGTGGCCCGGTGCCGGGTTGATGTTTCTCGACGCCATCGAGCGGGCCGACATGCCGCTGGTCGTCGCCTACCTGATGGTGGTCGGGCTGATGTTCGTGGTGACCAATACCCTCGTCGACCTGCTCTATCGGGTCCTGAATCCGCGGGTAACGCTGAGCGGGAGGAGCGCATGAGTTTCGAGAACGGCACCCCGTCCACGGCATGGCGTCGCTTCCGCGACTCCTATTTTCTCTACCGGCTGCAGCGAGACCGCCGCGCCCAGGTCTGCCTGCTGCTGTTCGGGTTGCTGATGGTGGGGCTGCTGTTCACACCCTGGATCGCCCCGACCAATCCCTACGACCTCGCCCAGATCAGCCTGCTCGATTCCGAGCTGCCCCCGTTCTGGGTGGCGGGCAGCGAACCTGGCCACCTGCTGGGCACCGATGCCCAGGGTCGGGACCTGCTGTCGACCATGCTGTATGGCGCTCGCGTCTCGCTGGCGATCGGCTTCGGGGCGGTACTCGTCCAATCCCTGCTGGGGACGGCACTTGGCCTGCTCGCGGGTTATCGGGGGGGCGTCGTCGACGCGCTGCTGATGCGGGTGGCCGATATTCAGCTGTCGTTCTCGACCCTGATGATGGCCATCATCGTCGGCGCCGTGGTCAAGGCGGCTTTCGGCGGCGCATTCTACGGCGACTATGGCATCGCGATCCTGATCACGATCATCGGTTTGAGCGAGTGGCCGCAGTATGCCCGCACCGTGAGGGCCAGCGTGCTGGCCGAGAAGCGGAAGGAGTATGTCGATGCCGCACGCGTACTGGGCTTCTCCGGCCATCGCATCATGTGGCGGCACATTCTTCCCAATACCCTGTCGCCGACCCTGGTGCTCTCCACGGTCCAGATCGCCAATGCCATCATGGCCGAAGCGGCGCTGTCGTTCCTGGGCCTGGGAATGCCCGAGACCGAGCCCTCGCTGGGCTCGCTGATCAAGTCCGGGTTCGACTACCTGCAGTCCGGCTCCTGGTGGATCACGCTGCTGCCCGGGCTATTGCTGGTGGGGCTGGTGCTGGTCGTCAACCTGCTGGGGGACTGGTTGCGCGATACGATGAACCCCCGTCTTTACAAGGGCTAATGCCAATGGCGCTGCTGGAAGTGGAGCATCTCGATGTGCGTTTCCCGTTGAGGCACGGCGAGATCCGCGCGGTGCGCGACGTGAGCTTCGCGCTCGATCGCGGCGAGCGCCTGGGGATCGTGGGCGAATCCGGCGCCGGCAAGTCGGTGCTCGCCTTCAGTCTGCTGAGGCTGCTCTCCCGCCCGGGACGCATCGTCCGGGGCCAGGTCCGCTTCGAGGGGCGCGAGCTGACCCAGCTGTCCGATCGCCAGCTACGCCGGATCCGGGGCAATCGGGTGGCGATGATCTTCCAGGATCCGCTGACGACGCTCAACCCGGTGCTGACCATCGGCCAGCAGATGATCGAGAGCCTGAAGGCGCACCGTCGGATCTCCGCCCGTCGGGCCAGGAGCGTGGCGCTGCACAAGTTGCGCCAGGTCCAGGTGTCGTCTCCCGAGCAGCGCCTCGCGCAGTATCCGCATCAGTTGTCCGGCGGCCTCTGTCAGCGGGTGGTCATTGCCATCGCGCTACTGCTCGATCCCGACATCATCATTGCCGACGAACCCACCACCGCACTCGATGTCACCATCCAGGCGGAGATCATCGCCCTGCTCAAGCAGCTGTGCGAGAAACACAACGTCGGCCTGATCGTGATCTCCCACGACCTGGGGGTCATTGGCCGACTGACGCAGCGCCTGCTGGTGATGTACGCGGGCCGCATCGTCGAGCAGGGGCCGACGCGGGAGATCATCAACGACGCCCAGCACCCCTACACCCAGGGCTTGATCAACGCCCTGCCCCAGATGGCGCTGCCCAGGCAGCCGCTGGCACAGATTCCCGGCACCATGCCGAGCCTGTCCCAAGTGCCGGAAGGGTGCGCCTTCCACCCGCGCTGTCGCTACCGCTTCACGCCGCAGGGCCAGCCCCGCCAGGACTGCCGCGAACGGATTCCCGAGGCCGTCGTGTCCGGCGAGAGCCGGGTCGCCTGTCACTGGGTGCGGGAACTGATAGCCACCCTGCCCATCGAGGAGGAGACGACATGACACCTGCCGATTCGCTGCAGGCGCTCGGTCGTGCCGCCGATGCGGCGACGCCGTTGCTCAAGGTCCAGGATCTCAGCAAGCGTTTCGCGCTGCATCCGGAACGCCTGCTGCCGTGGCGGTTCGACAAGCGTGCGCGCGCCTGGCGTCGTCAGCGAATTCACGCGGTCAACGGCGTCGATCTGGAAATTCAGCGCGGCGACGCGCTCTGCGTGGTGGGGGAATCGGGATGCGGCAAGTCGACCCTGGCCCGCCTGATCATGGGGCTGCTGACGCCCAGCGGCGGCGAGGTTCACTACGACGGACAGCGCGTCGACCGCCTCAAGGCGAGCCAGTGGCGGCCCTACCGTCGGCGCTTGCAGATGATCTTTCAGAACCCCTACGCCTCGCTCAATCCTCGCCTGACGGTACGCCAAGCCTTGGAAGAGCCCATTCGCCTCCACCACGCCGACTGGCCGCGTGCCCGGGTACGCGACAGAGCCGATGCGCTGATGGCCGACGTGGGGATCGATCTCGGCTGGGGCGAGCGTTTTGCGCACGAGTTTTCCGGCGGTCAACGACAACGTATCGCCATCGCCCGGGCCCTCAGCGTGGACCCGGAGTTCGTCATTGCCGACGAGCCCGTCTCCGCACTGGATCTTTCCGTGCAGGCCCAGATTCTGAACCTGCTCATGGACGCCCAGGCCGAACGTCGTTTGACCTATCTGTTCATCACCCACGATCTGGCGGTCGTCGAACACTTCGCCACGCGAGTCGCGGTGATGTATCTGGGCACGATCTGTGAACTGGCGGATGCCGATAGCCTGTTCACCCGCCCCCGTCATCCCTATACCCGAGCGCTGCTGGCAGCGAGCCCTCGCCTGCAGGACGGGCATGCCCCGCCGCTGCGCCTGAACGGTGAAGCCTCGATGCCGGTCGAGCCGCCGGACGGCTGTGTGTTTCGTGCCCGTTGCCCGCACGCCAACAGCCGCTGCCAACGCGAGCGCCCGCTGCCACGGGCACTGCCCGATGGCCAGCGGGTCGCCTGCCATGCCGTCGAGGAGGGGCGAATCTGATGAAGGTCTCCAATAGTCGCCCCCGGGCCCATCGGGTAGGCTGTGCCGGATCGATGCGAGGCCATGCCAATTCGCTGACCGGTGCCGCGCAACAGCAGGATTCACGACAGAGAAACCCATGGAACTACGTTGGCTAGAGGATTTCATCGTCCTGGCCGAAACGCGTCATTTTTCTCGCGCTGCCGATCAGCAGAACGTTACCCAACCGACCTTCTCGCGGCGTATCAAACTGCTCGAGGAGTCGATGGGGGCGACGCTGATCAATCGCCAGACGCTGCCGCTGAGCCTGACCCCGGCCGGCGAAGAGTTCCTGATCCTGTGTCAGCAGATCACCGAGCGGGTCCGGGTGACGCGGGAGCGGCTGAACAACCTCGACCGGGAAGACGCGCGGCGGGTCAAGCTGGCAGCGCCGCAGAGCCTGGTCACCCATTTCGTGCCGGGCTGGCTCGAGGCGAATGCGCTCAAGGCCAAGGTCGAACCCTATCTTCGTGCCACGAGCTGGCTGATCGGGGAGTATTTCCAGGCGCTGGAACGCGGCGAGGTGGATCTGGCACTGTGCTACTGGCCGGAGGGCCGCACGGCGATGGATATCGACCTCGGTGGAGTGCGCTATCTCGAGATCGGCGAAGAACGCCTGGTGCCAGTCAGCCTGGCCACGCTCGATGGACAGCCGCGCTTCATGCTGCCGGGCAGCAAGCGCGAGCCGGTACCGCACATCGCCTATCACCCCAGCGGGCTGATCGCGGCGGCGCTACAGGCCCACTGGGGGCGTTCTCGGCAGGAGGTCCACCTCACCACGCTCAACGAAAACGTCCAGACATCCAACATCCGCGAACTGGTACAACAGGGGTATGGTCTCGGATGGCTACCCTGGCGTACGGTTCACCATCTGCTCGAAACCGGCGAACTGACTCGAGCCGGCGACCAGCGGTGGGACGTGCCGCTGTCGCTACGCCTCTATTTTCGTCACGATAACCGTCATCCCTCGCTGCCGGGGCTGCTGAAGCAGCTGGCGACCGGCCAGACGACCAGTCCCACGACAGGAAACGCGCCATGACCTCTCATACCGATAGCGCCGAGACGCACCAACGCGCCCACCTGGAGCGCCTGGAGGCGGCCTACGCCAGCATCCTGGCCACTCAGGGGTTCGATGCCGTTCTCATCTACAGCGGCCACGCCGGCGTGCATTTTGCCGACGATCAGGAGACCTCTTTCAAGGGCTACGGACACTTCGTCCACTGGACCGGTGCGAGTCACCACCAGCATGACTGGTTGCTGGTCCAGCCGGGTAGCAAGCCCCGGTGGTATTACTACGCGCCGGCGGACTTCTGGCATCTCGCCACGCCGACGCCGACGGGCGTGCTGGCGGAAATGCTGACGCTGGAGCCGTTGCGTGACACCGGCTGGCCGCCCCCTCGGCAGATCTCCGCCCGGCGACTGGCGGTGATCGGCAACCTGGATGCAGCGTCGATGCCACTGGGGGCTGAACTCAATCCACCGGCACTGCTGGCGGCGCTGGATGAGCTGCGCATGCGCAAGGACGATTACGAGCGCCACTGCCTGTTCGTCGCCAATCAGTGGGCGCTGGCGGGCCACGAAGCCGCCCGCGCCGCCTTTGCCGATGGCGCCGGCGAACTCGATATCCAGCTCGCCTATCTCGCCGCGACGCGTCAGCGAGAATCGCAGGTGCCCTACCAGAACATCATCGGCATCAATCACCACGCCGGCACCCTCCACTACCAACACTACGACGTGGAGGCGCCCGACGTGCCGCGCTCGCTGCTGGTCGACGCCGGCCATGCCCATGCCGGTTACGCGGCGGACATCACCCGTACCTGGGCTTCCGCTCACGCCGATCCGCTGTTCGAGCGCCTGATCCAAGGCGTGATCGACTATCAACAGCGTCTGATTGCCCGCCTGGCCCCGGGCCTGGACTTCGTCGAACTGCATCGGGAGATGCATCGGCATCTGGCCGAGCTGCTGGTGGAGACCCGCCTGATATCGATCAGCGCCGAGGCCGCGGTGGAGTGCGGCCTGACCCGCGCGTTCTGCCCCCACGGGCTGGGGCACAGCCTGGGGATCCAGGTCCACGACGTGGGTGGACGCCAGCGCGACGAGGGGGGAGCGCCGCTACCGCCACCGGCGGCGGACCCCGCCCTGCGCCTGACGCGATCGCTCGACGCCGGCATGGTCGTCACCATCGAGCCCGGGCTCTACGTGATCCCGATGCTGCTGGCGCCATTCCGGCATGGCGCCCAGCGCGACGCGGTCGACTGGTCCGCCATCGATCGACTGCAGGACCATGGTGGCATCCGGATCGAGGACAACGTGATCGTCACCGCGGATGGCCACGCCAATCTGACGCAAGCCAAACCGGGCGCCGAGGGCTGAGCTCGTCATGGCAAGCACGATCGTAGCGGCCGACTTCCAGGCGCCAGCGGGATTGCGAAACGCCCACATCCAGACGCTGCTGCCACGGCTTCTGCCCGGGAGGAATCTGGAGCGGGAGATCGAAATCGTCAATCTGCCGGACGGCGATTTCGTGGAGCTGGCCTGGGCCCGGCCGGCCCCGCCGCGAGACGATGCACCGATCTTCCTGCTTTTCCACGGCCTGGAGGGGTCCTTCGACTCCCCCTACGCCCGCGAGCTGCTTCACGCGGCGGCTCGATCGGGATGGCGTGCCGTGCTAATGCATTTTCGCGGCTGCGGGCGGGCGCCGAATCGACTGCCGCGGGCTTACCACTCGGGCGATACCGCCGATGCCTACTGGATCGTGGGTAAACTGGCGCAACGCTACCCCCAGGCGCTCATGGTGGCTGCCGGTGTTTCCCTGGGCGCGAACATGCTGCTGAAGCTGGTTGCCGAACAGGGCGGCGACGGCCTGCCGCTGGAAGGCGCCATCGCGATCAATGCACCGCTGGATCTGGCGGCGAGTGCAGATACCCTCAACCGCGGCATCTCCCGCCTCTATCAACGCTATCTGTTGCGCCAGCTCAAACGCAAGGTACTGACCCGGCTGCAGACGACGCCGCTGCCGCTCAAGATCGACGTGGACCAGATCCGTCGGTTGAACAGCTTCTGGGCCTACGACAATGATGTCACCGCCCCACTGCATGGATTCCACTCGGCCGCCGATTACTATCGACGGGCGTCGGCGGGGCCACTGCTGGGCGAGATCGAGCTGCCGACGCTGATTCTGCATGCGGAGGATGACCCTTTCATGCCGGCGGATCTGTTCTCGCGGTTACCGCCGCCCTCGCCATCGGTTCGGGTCGAGATTGCCCGCCATGGCGGACACGTCGGCTACGTGGAGCGACGCGACGGACGCCTTCGCTCCTGGTTGACGCGCCGTGTCGAGGGGCAGCTGCAACAGTGGGCGCCACGACGGCTGGAGCGAGCGGCGCCCTCTCACCTCTCCTGTCCATAGAGCGACCGGGAGCGACGGCGGAGAATCCCCGCCGATGGCTGGAGCCCGGCCTGCGCTCAGGCCGGGAGCGGGCAAGTGACGCCGGTTCCCTTCAAGCCACAGTACCCATTGGGATTCTTGGCGAGATACTGCTGGTGATACCCCTCGGCGTAGTAGAACGTCTCCAGCGGACGAATCTCGGTTGTGATCGTCCCAAGTCCCTGGGAGCGCAGAGCTGACTGGTACTCGTCCCGGCTCTGCTCCGCGATCGCCCGCTGCGACTCGCTGGTGGTGTAGATCGCCGAACGGTACTGGGTGCCGAGGTCGTTGCCCTGGCGCATGCCCTGGGTCGGATCGTGGGCTTCCCAGAACGTGCCCAGCAGCGACTCGAGCGATATCCGGGCGGGATCGTAGACGACCAGGACGACCTCGGCATGCCCTGTCTTGCCGGTGCAGGTCTCTTCGTAGGTCGGATTGGGCGTGATGCCGCCGGCATAGCCCACCGCCGTGACCGTCACGCCCTCCAGCTCCCAGAACAGCCGCTCGGCGCCCCAGAAACACCCCAGCCCCAGCACGATCTGCTCGGTACCGGCCGGGAACGGCGGCAGCATCGAGGCGCCATTGAGCAGATGTTCTCCGCTGATCTGAATGGGGGTTTCGCGGCCCGGCAGCGCCGTCTCCGCGGTCGGCAGCGAATCGGAACGTCGTTGGAACATGGTTTGCCTCCGAGTGATCGAGGCCGGCGTGCGGTCATGGCCCACGCCGGGAGTGTCGATTGAGTGGGTCAGCTGCCGTCGGCGCGACCCAAGCTAAAGGTGTAGATCAGATCGACGGCCTGCGCCGCTCCGGAAACGGCCTGCAGGTACAGATTCTGAATCAGGCGGTAACGCAGGGTCAGCTCGGCGATGGGAGAGAATATGCCGACGCCATAGCTCACCTTCAAGTCGTCGAAGACGTAACCGCTGACCACGACCTGACTGTCATCGCCCGATCCCGAGGCATCCAGGCTCAGGTCCTGAACGCCGAACGCCTGGCCGCCCTGCCCCACCGCGCTGCCGGTCTGGGGGAGCGAGAGCCCGATCAGGGCCGAAGTCAGGGCGACGTCTCCGCTACCCGAGTCCTCGGGCGCCCGGCCTCTCAGAATATAAGAGAGCGCACGACTCTCGGTCATCGCCGGCTCGGAGAAGATCGTCAGCCGCGGCGCGGAAGCGGAGCCCGTCACCCGCAAGCCCGCGATCACATCGTCCTCGGTGGTGTCCGGGTTGCGAATGGCTTCGAACTGCAGGCTTGGCTGCGATGCCGGTCCGCTGAACAGCACCTGGCCCTGCCGGATGATGAGATCCTGCCCGAAAGAGGTGTAGGTGCCATCGACCAGGTTCACGTCTCCATACAATTGAACCGGACCGGTGCCCTGGCGTACCTGAAGCTCGCCCCGAAGGCCGGCTTCGAGCCCGTAGGCCTCCAGCTTCATGTCGGGCCCCAGATGCAGGTTGACGCGCACGTCGAGCTGCATACCCGCATCGGCCAGGGCCTGGGCGGTACCGGCCCCCTCGTCGTTTTGCCGGGCGGCGGCGGCGGCCTGCTGCTGCCGGTCCTCCTCCTCGGTAATCACGACGGTGTCGCTGCTGGGCGCCTGCGCGGACGAGGGAATCTGACCGATCTCCAGGCGTGCCCACGGCACGCTGACGTCGCCCCGGACCTGCAAGCGCTGAGGCATCGCCCGGATTTGCAGGTCCGGCGCTATCCGCAGACGCCCGTATGCCGGCATCGCCACCATCAGCGGGGCTTCGGTGCCGTCGATATCGACGTTGGCTCGCCAGTTGTCGGGCTCCTGCCAATTGGCGTCCCCGGTCAGGTCAAGCCGTCCGTCGTCACTCTGGATGAACCCTTGCAGTGTCGATGACTGCCCCTGCAGTGCCAGCGTCAGCTGCCCATCGGTCACCGCCACCGGCGACACGCCGCCCTTGACCCTCACGCCGTCGATCTTGACGTCGCCGTTCAGGGCCGGCATCGCCATCATGCCACTCAGGGAGACGTCGCCATTGAGGGCCCCTTCCAACTGATCGATCCCGGAGACCAGTGGCCGATAGGGGCTGAATCGAAGATCGCTCATCTGCAGGCGCCCCTGTAGGGTGCCTTGCCCCGCCGGATCGTCGATCCGGGCCTGCAACTGCACCCGACCGGCATCCTCCAACTGGAGGTCGAATTGGGTCTGGGCGCGCTGCTGGTTGGCATCCAGCGACAGCGACATCGTCGCCGCCGGCACCCGCCAGGGGGCTCCCCTCGCGTCGACACCGCTGACATCGACACGGCTATCGATGTCGGCCGTAGCCGCCCAGGCCTGGCCGCCGCGTGACCAGCTGGCAATCACGTTGCCGCCGGTCTGGCCATCGACCTGCCACCCGCTCGGCATGAAATCGTTGAGCAACGCCATCGGGACCTCGTCGATCGAGAGTGCCGCGCGCCCCTGTGCGGCCGATGCGTTCATGCGCTCGGTCAGGCAGAGCGCGCCGCCCTGCTGGCGATCGAGGCAGAATGGCGAGATCGTCGCACTGGCGTTGGTCAGGTTGGCGCTGAAGTCCAGCGAGTCGCGTAGTGCGATGTCGCCGTAGTCGGTCGACGCCGAGAGCCGGGAGAATGCGCCCCGATAGTGCTGGAGCGCGCTGTCCAGACCGCCCTGCAGCCTCACGGAAGCCTGCGCGACCGGCAGGCCTTCGCCACCGCTCACGTCGAGTGAGAGCTGATGTCGCGACAGTCGCCCCTGGAGGCCTAGGTCGACGCTTCGAAGCTGCTGTCCGCCGGCCTGGATTCCGCTGGCGCTCAAGTCGACGTCGAACTGGGGGTCCTGGGTACCGGTGGAAGTGGCCTTCAACGCCAACTGGTCGAGACGGTTCTCCGCGTATCCCACGTCGCTGCCCTGCAGGTCGACCGCGATCTGCGGCCTTTCGAGCGTGCCGCGCCCCTGGAACTGGCCGCGCAGCGCACCCGAGAGATCGGGGAGGATCGTGCCCAGGGCCGGAGCGTCGATCCGACCATCGATGGCGAGATTGTCGTCGATGCGGCCGCTGGCGGTCACCCGGTTGTCGCCCTGGCGAAAATCGAGCGCACGGATGTTCCACTGCATGTCGCTGTTGCCGTCGAGACGGGCGTTCAGCTTGAGTGCACGCTGCTGCAGCCGGCCGTCGATCGCCAGTTGCGGCACCGACAGCTGCCAGCCGCCGTCGTCACGCATGGCGAAGGCCGCGCGTGCCTGGCCGTTCAGCTGCCCCGTCACGGCTTGGGTGAACGCCCCCAGCGGAAGCTGCTCGAAATCCAGGTTCACGCTGGCCGAGAGCGCCGGCGTCCAGCGTACGGTGCCCTGGCTATTGAGCTGGCCGCCCTCGGCTGCCAGCCGCATCGGTTGCCAGCGGAAATGATCGAGGTCTCCTTCACCGGCGACAGTCAGCGTCACCGGGGGCAGCCCCTCTCCCTGACCGGCAAGATCGACGCTGGCGCGGTAGTCGTCGAGCCGGCCTTCGACATCCAGGGCCAGGTGGTCGAGCTGGTACCGCGCTGGGGGCTGCTCGGTCTCCTCGATGCCGCGAAGCTCGCGGGCACCCAGGATCGCGACTTCATCGACTCCGCCGTCCAGGTCGGTGAGCGGTGCGAAGGGCCGGGATACCAGTGGCCAGCGCAGCCGTTCGGCGTTGACGTTCACCGAAAACGGCAGCCCCGGTTCGAACGCCTGGAGTCTCGCATCGATCGCTGCCTCCGCGTTGCCGGCCGTGCGCAGCCGGATGTCCAGGTCGGCCAGCGTCCCGCTGGCGTCGAGCGACAGCGTCTGGCCGTAGACCGGCGCTCGTGTGACACGCCCCCGCAGCGACAGCGAGAGCGGAACGTCGCCCTGAAGCTCGGCGCTGGCGGTGAGTTCGGCATGACCATCGGGCGCCTCCACCACTAGCCGGTGAATCTCGACCCGGCGATCGACCGCGGAAGCCGACAGCGCCAACCGGTCGAGACGTTGCGGGTTCGGCCCCTCGAGTCGCAGGTCGCTGATCGTCAGATCCGGTATCTCGACCTCCAGCGGCAACTGGATATCGGGCAGCCGGTCGCGGATCTCCCGCAGGCTCTGCTCGATGCTCTGGACCCGCGCGTCGCTCTGCCCGGCATCGCCGTCGGCCACGTTGGCAGCGGCTGCCAGGGTCAGCGGCGTCAGCGCGATGGCGACCGGGTCGTCGGGGACGGCGGCCAGCGCGGCGGAATCCGTGAGCGGAGCGGAGGTCTTGGCACCGCCCTCATCGGCGGGCGTGTTGATGGCGACCGACACATCGATGGCATCCGGGCTCAAGACCCCGCTCCCCAGGTCGGGCGCTGCCAGCGTCCGGCCCGGCGTGTCGGGAAGTGCGATGCGAGTCCGCTCCAGAGTCGTCGGCAGCAGTTTCAGGTGGTTGCCGGACATCTCGGCACCGGTCCGGAAATGATCCCAGTGCACGTTGGTGCCGTCGGCGAGATGAATGCCGACGTCGTCCAGGCGCACCTGGCGAATCTGGATGGGCAACGGCACGGAGAGGGACGGCATGCCACCGTCTTCGGCCGCTTCCGGCTCGGGGGGCGGCTGGGATTCGCTCTCGCCCAGCCGAATTCGCGCGCCCGCGATCGTCAGGTCGTCCAGACACACCCGACCCTTGAGCAGGCAGTCGTCCGCCCAGGCCAGGTGGAGACGGTCCACGGACAGGTCCAGTGCGCCGGCAGAGAGGCGCAGACCTTCGACGGTCAGCTCATCGAGCGGCGCGCCTTCGAAACGTTGCGCCTCGCCCCAGCCTCGCGACTGGGCCTGCTCGAACAACCATTGGCTACCCCAGGGGGACAATCCC
>NZ_CEXLVS010000066.1:0-17099 GCF_982684285.1 Salinicola sp.
CTCGGACACTGTCGTTCTTCGGCAAAGCGGCCTTAGCCTACTATAGTATCCAAGCGGCTGAACTATCGTGACTTTTCAGCAGCGACGCCGCCGTCTTCGATGGGCATCCGGCAAACATGCACCGGCGTATGTATTCCAGTAATATGCTCTCTTTACGCAGCGTGACGCTTTTTCCACTCAGTCTTCGCATCGGGTACGGCTTTGGCATCAGGCAAGGATGACACCGGCATAGACAAGGCGACCTTTCTGACGCCTCGGCGGACGCGTCGCCGTCTGCGCGCCTGCCATGAATGCGACCTGCTGGTCGCGCTGCCGCCGCTGCATGCGGGCCAGCGAGCCAGCTGCCCGCGCTGTGGCCATACGCTCAGCCACCGCCACGTCCGCCCCGCCGAGCGCAGCCTGGCATTCGCCATCAGCGCCCTGATCGCACTGGCGGCAGCGCTCTATTTTCCGTTCATCAGTTTCGAGGCGCGCGGCGTCAGCAACGCCATTCAACTCACCGACACCTCGGCCAGCCTGGTCAGATTCCACGAGCCTTTCGTCGGCATGCTGGTACTGCTGACCGTGGTGGTGCTGCCCGCTGTCTACCTGCTCGCGGTCATCTGGCTGCATTTCGGCCTGCTGCAGCGGCGCCCGCTGCCGCGGAGTTACCGCATCGCCCGCGCGCTTTCCCACCTGGGGCCATGGATGATGGCGGACGTCTTCGTGATCGGCGCACTCGTCAGCCTGATCAAGATCGCCGGCATGGCGTCCGTCGACCTGGGCCTGTCGTTCTGGGCGTTCTGCGTCTATGCCCTGCTGCTGCTGCTGACCACACGCTCCATCGACACAGACTGGATGTGGTTCTCGCTGGTGGGCGAGCCGCTGGCACCCGAGGGGTGTCGGCCGGGCCAGCCGGCCGCGGAACAGAAGCTCACCGGCTGCCCGACCTGCGGGCTGGTCAATCGCCTCGGCCATTTCGGGCGCGGACGCTGCCAGCGCTGTGGAGAGCCGCTACGTTTCCGAAGCCCCCACAGCCTGCAGAAGACCTGGGCGCTGCTGATCGCGGCGACACTGTGCTATATCCCCGCCAATCTCTACCCGATCATGACCACGACATCGCTGGGCAACGAGACCCCTTCGACCATCATCGGCGGCGTGATGATCTTTCTCGGCCATGGCGACTGGCCCATCGCGCTGATCATCTTCACCGCCAGTGTGGTGGTGCCGATCGGCAAGGTGTTCGCGCTCGCCTGGCTCTGCATCACGGTCCGGCGCAGCGGTGAATCCGAGTTCAAGCACAAGCGCCAGACGCTCTACCGGATCACCGAACTGATCGGCCGCTGGTCGATGATCGACGTGTTCGTGGTCGCCATTCTGGTGTCGCTGGTCCATGCCGGGTCGCTGCTGTCGGTCACCCCGGGGCCGGCAGCGCTCGCCTTTTCCGCCGTGGTCATCATCACCATGCTGGCGGCCATCAGCTTCGACCCACGCCTGATCTGGGACGCGCGCAACATGCAGCCCCACATGCCGGCCGCGCTCAAGCGCCAATCCCCCTATTCGCCTGTCAAGGAAGCCGACGATGCCTGATTCGATGCAACGCGCCAAACGAGTGTCGCAATCGCGGCTCTCGCCGATCTGGATAGTGCCCCTGCTGGCGGCGCTGATCGGCGCCTGGATGGTGTGGGACAACATTTCCAGCCGAGGCCCGTTGATCACGCTGAACATGGAGAACGCCGAGGGCATCGAGGCCGGCAAGACCTTGATCAAGACGCGCAACGTCGAGGTCGGACACGTCGAGGCGGTACGCCTCTCCGACGATCTGTCCCACACCGTGGTGACGGCCCGCATGTCCAACGACGCGGCGCGAATGCTCAATACCGAGACCCGCTTCTGGGTGGTCAAGCCCCGCATCGGGCGCGAAGGCATCAGCGGTCTGAATACCGTGCTCTCCGGCGCCTACATCCAGCTCGCGCCAGGCAAGAGCGATGAACCCCAGGACAGCTTCGACGTGCTCGAACAGCCGCCTGTCGCGCCGCCCGATGCCCCTGGACTGAGGATCAACCTGGTGAGCCAGGTCGGCAACTCGCTCAGCGCCGGCGACCCGATCACTTACCAGGGCTATACCGTCGGTCGCGTGGAGAGTACCGATTTCGATCCCGAGAAACGGGAGATGCGCCACCGGATCTTCATCCAGGCCCCCTATGACAGCCTGGTGACCGATACCACGCGTTTCTGGAGCTCTTCCGGCATCGACGTGCAGCTGGATTCGGAGGGGGTCAACGTCAACCTCGACTCTTTCGAGACGCTGATCAGCGGGGGCGTGACCTTCGGCGTGCCCGAGGATATCGCCCGCGGCAATGCGGCCAAGCAGGACGCGACCTTCACCCTCTACAACAACGAGGAGAGCGCCCGCGAAGGCACCTATGACCAGTACATCGAGTATGTCCTGCTGGTCGACGACACCGTTCGTGGACTCAGCCGGGGCGCACCGGTGGAGTATCGCGGCGTTCGCGTGGGCACGGTGGTCAGCGTCCCCTGGCACTTCACCGCCCCGCAGCCCGACACCCTGACCCAGTTCGCGATACCGGTACTGATTCGTATCGAACCGCAGCGGCTGGAGAGCAGCGAGAACATCAACGAGGATATCGACGATCAGGAAGTGCGGGATCGTTTCGTGACCATGTTCAAGGAGTATGGCCTGCGGGCGACGCTCAAGGCAGGCAACCTGCTGACCGGCGCCCTGTTCGTCGACCTCAACTTCAGCCAGGACGCCGAGCCCTACAAATCGATGGAGTTCGACGGCAAGCCGGTGTTCCCGACCGTATCGGGTGGGTTCGCGCAGATCGAACAGAAGATCTCGAACCTGCTCGACAAGCTCAACGGTCTGCAGGTCGAGCCGATTCTCGACAGCCTGGACCAGACGATGCAGACCTCCCAGCAGACCCTGGAAGAGGTGCGCCAGATCGCCGAGTCGGTCAACGCCATCGTCTCCGATCCGGCGACGCAGCAGCTACCGGGGAGCCTCAACGATACGCTCCAGGAGTTGCAGAACACGCTGAACGGCTTCTCTTCCGGCTCTTCCGGATATCGCCAGCTCAATGACACGCTCAAGCAGCTGGAAATCCTGATGCGCGATCTGCAGCCGGTCGCCAAGACCCTTCGCGAGCAGCCCAATGCGCTGATCTTCGATCGTGAAGTCCAAACCGACCCCGTGCCGAGGGCTCCCCAATGATGGCTTCATTCATGCTCCGCTGGCGCCTGTTCGGCGCCACGACCCTGTTGACGATCGCGACCGCGACGATGGCGGGTTGCGCCGCGCAATCCACCCCGGCCAGCCGCTTCACCCTGCCGGAGGTCGAGAGTCCGCCGTCATCGGCAGTGTCGGTCTCTTCGCGGCAACTGGCCGTCAGCCCGGTCGAGGTGGCCAGTTATCTCGATCAGGAGGGTATCGTGATGCAGACCAGCGATATCGAGCTCAACGCCGCCAATCAGAACCTGTGGGCGGAAGAGCTGGGGCACCAGCTGACACGCCAGTTGCGCCAGTCGCTCTCCGCGGAGCTGCCGGGCACGACGGTGGTCAGCGCGGCGCAGGGAGGGGCTGGCGCGCAGCGGCTATCGCTGAGCGTCGACCAGTTTCAGGGGCGCTACGACGGACGCGCCCTGGCCTCCGGGGAGTGGCAGCTCCATGACGGTAACCGGCTGGTGATGCAACGACATTTCGAGGTGACGCGCCCTCTGGACGACGACGGCTACCCGGCGCTGGTGCGTGCGCTGGGTGCGGTATGGAAGGATGTGGCGCGGCAGGTGGCGGCCGGCGTCCGCGAGACGCCCGCCCAGACGCCGACCGCCAACTGAAGAGGGCCAGCTAGAGGGACCCGTCCGGACACTGGTTGCGCCGGCCTGGGGACGGTCGCTATGGCCGTCCCCGGGCCGACGACAGAGCTGGCAGCACGATGGAGTAAGCGACGCGCCACCGTCCGGTGACGCCACCGAACGCGGTCAGGGATTGAGCCGGCTTCTCAGGCGCGATACCGCCTGACTGTGCAGCTGGCAGACCCGGGACTCGCTGACGCCGAGCACGGCGCCGATCTCCTTCAGGTTGAGCTCCTCCTGATAGTAGAGCCCCAGCAGCAGCTTCTCGCGCTCCGGCAGTGCATCGATCGCCGCCATGACGTTGGCCCGGTTATCCGCGTCGAGCAGCGCCTCGAGCGGCGATGGCGGACCACCCTCGGAAACCGCCGTCACGCCGTTTTCGCTATCGCTCTCGTCGTACGCCAGCAGAAAGCCGTTGTTGGCGTCCGTCAGCAGCTGATGGTACTCGTCGCGGGATATCCCCATCTCGTGGGCGATCTCGCGCTCCTCGGGGGCACGGCCGAGTTGCTGCTCCAGCCTGCGCACCGCCTGATCCAGGGCCCGGGCGCTGCGACGCACGCTCCGCGGCATCCAGTCACGACTGCGCAGTTCATCGATCATCGCGCCGCGGATTCGCTGATTGGCGTAGGTCGAAAAGCTGGCGCCGTGGGAATCGTCGTAACGGCCCATGGCGTCCAGCAGGCCCAGCATCCCCGCCTGGATGAGGTCGTCGAGCTCCACGCTGGCGGGCAGGCGCACTTGAAGGGAGAGCGCGTGGCGTCTCACCATCGGCAAGTACTGCTCAATCAATGCGTGCTGATCGATTTTGCCTTGTGCGGTATACATCGAATGGCCTCGTGCAAAAACCCACGGTCACCGGAACGCATGACCCAATCACATCATTATGCCGCGCCCTCGGCGAGCCAAGACGGCAAACTGCCCGTCATCCGGAGGCTATTTCGGTTGTTTGTCGGCACTACTGACGATAGTCGATGATCAGTTGACCGCCGGAGATCGTCACCCTGTCGGCGCCATGGCCCGTGGCCGGCCACTGGAAGCGCAGCCGCAACGGCTCGGCGGCAGATCGTCCCGAAAAGCGTAGCGTCTCCCCCCGGCGCCGGGCGAGCGGCAGACAGAAATCGTCCTGGCATAGCCAGGCCTTCAGCGTCGGCGCGGGCACGTCGGTGCGAAAGGTCCAGCGGATGCGAACGATCTCCGCCCCCGCGATGGATGCCGGCGGCTGGATCGCGATGCCGGCGAGAGGACGCTCCGACCTCACCACGGCCTGGCCCGGCAGCGGGGCGACCCAGGTTCCCTGGGCCGCCCAGGCCAACGCCACCGGCCATGCGACGATCGTGGTCAGCACGATTCGCCATGATGAGAGCGAGCACCCCGGGCTCATGGCGGTGCGCCAATGGTCGTGGTGACCCGCAGGTTACGGTCATCCGGGATTTCCGCTTGCGAGAGCACCACCAGCGACTTGATCTGGCGGCGCAGGAAGCGTGACAGCAGAGCGCGCAATCCATGCTGCACGACCAGCACGGTCGGTTCGTCGCGGCTCTGCTGCCGCTCCACCGCGGCGGCCGTCTGCTGCATCAGGGTATCGGCCAGCCCCGGCTCCAAGGCGCCGCCATTGTTGAGCGCCTGGGTCAGCACCTGTTCCAGCCTGGGCTCGAGACTCATGACATGCATCGAATCGCGACCCGGGAACCACTGCTGGGTGATCGCCCGTCCCAGCGCGACGCGCACCAGGGCGGTCAGTTCGTTGGCATCCGACTGCTGGGGGGCATATTCCGCCAGCACGTCGAGAATCGTGTGCATGTCCCGAATCGGCACGTCCTCGGCCAGCAGGTTCTGCAGAATGCGCTGGAGCGACGTCAGCGGCAGCAGCTTGGGCACCACGTCTTCCACCAGCGATTTCTGGTGTTCGGCGACCTTGTCCAGCAGTTGCTGTACCTCGGCCCGGCCAAGCATGTCACCGGCGTTCTCGTGCAACAGATGATTGAGATGAGTCGCGATCACCGTGCTGGCGTCCACGACGGTATAGCCGTAGATCTGGGCTCGTTCCCGCTGCGCCGTCTCGATCCAGTAGGCCGTCAGCCCGAACGCCGGATCCTGGGTACGACTGCCCTCGATGGCACCGGACACCTGGCCGGGATCGATGGCCAGCCACTTGCCGGGAAACGCCTCCGCCCGTCCGACTTCCACCCCCTTGAGGGTGATCACGTAGGCATTGGGGTTGAGCTCCAGGTTGTCGCGGATGTGCACCACCGACGGCAGGAACCCGACGTCCTGCGCGAATTTCTTGCGCACGCTCTTTATTCGCCCCAACAGCTCCCCCTTCTGGCGCTGGTCCACCAGCGGAATCAGGCGATGCCCCACCTCCAGCCCCAGGGTGTCGACCAGTTGCACGTCGTCCCAGCTCGCCTCGGGGGTCTCCTGCACCGCCGGCGGCGCTCTCTCCTCCACCTCGCGTACCGCCTGGACCTGCTCCCGCCGCAGGATCCACCACCCCAACGCCGCCAGCACCACGGCAAACAGCAGGAACACGACGTTCGGCATGCCGGGGATCATGCCGAGCAGCCCCATCACGCCGGCCGCCAGAAACATCACTCGCGGATTGTTGAACAGTTGGCTCAACAGCTGCTGGCCGACGTCCTGGTCGGTGTTGACGCGGGACACCGTGACACCCGCCGCGGTCGAGATCACCAGCGCCGGAATCTGGGCAACCAGCCCGTCGCCCACCGTCAGCAGGGTGTAGGTCTTTACCGCCTCGCCAAAGGGCAGGCCGTGCTGCGCGACGCCGATCATCAAGCCGCCGATCAGGTTGATGACCATGATCAACAGCCCCGCCATGGCATCGCCGCGGACGAACTTGCTCGCACCATCCATGGAACCGTAGAACTCCGATTCCTGGTTGATCTCGGTGCGGCGCCTGCGCGCCTCTTCCTCGCCGATGAGACCGGCGTTGAGGTCGGCATCGATCGCCATCTGCTTGCCTGGCATGGAGTCCAGCGTGAAGCGCGCCCCGACTTCGGCGATACGCCCAGCGCCCTTGGTGATGACCATGAAATTGATGACGACGAGAATCAGGAACACCACCAAGCCGACGGCAAAGTTGCCGCCGATGAGAAACTCGCCGAAGGCCTCGATCACTTTGCCCGCGGCGTCACCGCCCTGGTGCCCTTCCATCAGGACCACGCGGGTCGAGGCCACATTCAATGACAGCCGCAGCAGCGTCGAGAACAGCAGCACCGCCGGGAAAGCCGCAAAATCCAGCGGTTTCTCGGTGAACATGCTGACCAGCAACACCATGATCGACAGCGCGATATTGAAAGTGAAGAACAGGTCGAGCGCGAATGGCGGCAACGGCAAGATCATCATGCTCAATATCATGATGATCAGTACCGGGCCCGCGAGCACTCTGTACTGCGTTTCCGCCGGCCACTTGCGCTGACCGAACCACTGGCTGAGCGCGTTCATTCACTCTCCTTGGATGAATCCGGTGCCGCATCGTCGAGGGCGGGTGGCACGGGTAAGTCGCGGGGGGTCGCCGGGACCTCGCCGCCATCGCTTTCGACCTGCTTGAGGCGAAATGCCCAGGCCAGGACCTCGGCCACCGCGGTGTAGAGATCGCCCGGGATTTCCTGGTCGAGGTCGACGTGGTGATACAGCGCGCGGGCCAGGGGTGGGGCCTCCAGCCGCGGCACGCGATTCTCGTCGCCGAGTTCCCGAATTCTGGCAGCCACCTGATCGGCGCCCTTGGCAATGACGACGGGGGCGGACATCGCATCCTGCTGGTAGCTCAGTGCGACCGCGTAATGGGTCGGGTTGGTCACGATCACGTCGGCCGTCGGCACCTTGCTCATCATCCGCCTTCTCGCCATGGCCTGCTGCTGCGAGCGGATGCGCCCCTTGACGTGCGGGTCCCCCTCCGTCTCCTTGTGCTCCTGTCGAATGTCCTCGCGGCTCATTCGCAATTTCTTGTTATGGCTCCATATCTGATAGGGGACGTCGATCAGGATGACCAGCAACAGTGAGGTCACGATCAGCGCGCACCCCACCGCCGCCATCCTCATGGCCGTCGCCAGCGCCTGCTGAATCGGCAGCTCCATGAGGCCGAGCAGCGTATCGCGCTGCCCCCACAGATAGGCCACGCCGACACCGCCGACCAGGGCCGACTTGGCAATGGCCTTGGCCAGTTCCGCCAGCGCCTGGGTCGAAAACATTCTCTTCAGGCCCTTGAGCGGGTTCAGCTTGCTCAACTGGGGCTTGAGCGATTTCGCCGACAGCAACCAGCCGCCCAGCATCGTCGGGCCCAGGATCGCGGCCACCGTGAACAGCAGGAAAAGCGGCAGCAGAGCGATCAGGGTATGTTCCCCCAACGACCAGACATGACTCAGCATGCGGGCGGTGTCGAACGCCAGCCCATGATCGAAGAGAAAGGCCTGCTCCATGACGATGCCCAGTTCGTCATAGAGGTTGTTGCCCATGACCCAGAGCCCGAGCACGCCGCAAACCAGCAACAGGAACGTCGCCAGCTCGCGCGAGCGCGCCACCTGCCCCTCCTCGCGCGCTTTCTCGATTCGCCTGGGAGTCGCCGGTTCGGTCTTTTCCTGATCGCTGTCGTTCTGTTCGGCCAAGCGCGCACTCCGCCCGGATCGGGGATGAAGGAATGGACGCTATTCTGCTCGGAGAGAAGTCAGTTCAAAGGGCGAAATAGCAGGGCGAACGCCCTGCTATTCCGGGGGGAGAACATTCAGGAAGGATGAAACTCGCGGTGATGCCCGTCGCCGGCCTCAGAATCCGAGACTGTCCAGCAGGTCGTCCACTTGGTCCTGGCTGCTGACCACATCGACGGCTTGCGGATTGACCTGCGGCCCGTTCAGCAGCGAGCTGGACTGTGAAGCTGACAGCGCAGCCTGTTCGCGGCGTTCGGATCCCTCGGGCGCGTTGTCGATCAGCACCTGGAGCAACTGCTGCTCGATCTCGTGGATCACCTCCATCATTCTCTTGATGACCTGCCCGGTGAGATCCTGGAAATCCTGCGCCATCATGATCTCGAGCAACTGCGCATTGGTGGCACTGGTACGCTCCGGCACGCCCTGCAGATAAGAGCGCGTGTCCTTGACCAGCGCCTTGGCTTCGTCCAGCGCCTTGGGCTCGGCAAACCAGGCGTCCCAGCGCTTGTCGAGGGCGACCGCCTCGCTCTCGAGCGCGTTCTGGAGAGGCTGGGCATGATCGATGGCGTTGAGTGCGCGCTCCGCGGCCTGCTCGGTCATCGAGGCGACATAGCTGAGCCGGTCGCGGGCGTCGGGAATGGCCTGGGCCGCTTTCTCCACTTCCTTGTCGAGGCCCAGCTCACGCATGTTTTCACGCAGCATGCGGGTCAGGTGACCAATTCGGTGGATCAGGTCGTCGGGCGCTACGCTCTCGGCAACTCTGGCTTGAGGATTGGCACTACTCATGGTCTCCCCTCCCGAGGCGTCATTTGCCCAGCTTTTCGAAAATTTTGTTGAGCTTTTCTTCGAGCGTCGCGGCGGTGAACGGTTTCACGACATAACCGTTGGCGCCCGCCTGGGCTGCCGCGATGATGTTCTCTTTCTTGGCCTCGGCCGTCACCATCAACACCGGCAACGACGATAGCTTCGGATCCTGGCGAATCTCCTTGAGCATCTCCAGGCCGTCGAGATTGGGCATGTTCCAGTCGGAAACGACGAACTCGAAACCGCCGGCCCGCAGCTTGGTCAGCGCTTCCTGACCATCCTCGGCCTCATCCACGTTCTCGAACCCGAGTTCCTTGAGCAGACTGCGGACGATCCGACGCATGGTCGGGAAATCGTCCACTACCAGAATGCTCATGTTCTTGTCAGCCATCGTCTGTCCTCATCGAATCGTTTGGCGGGCCTGCCGGGATTTATCGGCAGCAGGCCCGCTCGCTTTATAGGCGCCCGTCAGACGCGCTGCGCGCGCCCCGCCACGTGCATCTGCTGGACCAGGTGGCCCGCGATGTCCGGCAGCCCGATGGTCTCGGTCGCGCCGCCCAGCGCAATGGCCTCCTTGGGCATACCGAACACCACGCAGCTCGCCTCGTCCTGCGCCACCGTGTGAGCACCGGCCTCGCGCATTTTCAACAGGCCCGCCGCCCCATCGCGCCCCATCCCCGTGAGAATGACGCCCAGCGCGTTCCGACCGGCGCAGTCGGCCGCGGACTGGAACAGCACATCGACCGACGGGCGGTGCCGGTTGACCGGAGGACCGTCGTCGAGCGCGATCACGTAGTTGGCTCCCGAACGGCTCAGGCGCATGTGCCAGTCGCCCGGGGCGATGTAGACATGTCCCGGCAGCACCCGCTCGCCGGCTTCGGCTTCCTTGACGGTCACACGGCAGAGGCGATCGAGCCTTTCAGCGAAAGAGCGGGTGAAACCGCCCGGCATGTGCTGGGTGATCAGCACTGCCGGGCTGTTGGCCGGCAACGGCTCGATGACCTGGCGAATCGCCTCGGTTCCACCGGTCGACGCGCCGATGATGATGATCTTCTCGCTGGAGAGCATCGGCGCCTTCAGCACTTCCCGCGGCCTGCCTGATTCGGCCGGACGATCCTGGCGCCGGGGCCTGGCCTGCGCGGCCGCCCGGATCTTGTCGGCGATCATCCCTGCGTATTCCAGCATGCCCTCCCGGATGCCGACCTCCGGCTTGGCGACGAAATCGACCGCCCCGAGTTCCAGCGCCTTGAGAGTGATCTCGGAACCGCGCTTGGTCAGGGAGGAGACCATCAGTACCGGCATCGGCCGCAGCCGCATCAGCCGCTCGAGGAAGTCCAGCCCGTCCATGCGCGGCATCTCGACGTCCAGCGTCAACACGTCGGGATTGTGCTGCTTGATCAGATCGCGTGCGACCAGCGGATCGGGCGCCGTGGCAACCACGGTCATGTCGGGCTGGGAATCGATGATCTTGGTCATCAGATCCCGTATGAGCGCCGAATCGTCGACGCATAGCACCTTGATTATCGGTTTCACCGTCACTCCTTAGCGCGAGGCATCCCCGGCATTGCTCGCGATGACGGCGATGCCAACGTGTAAACGGTCTGCCCCCTCAAACGGAAAGCCTGGCTCAGAAAGGAGAAGTTCTCCGAATGACCCGCAAACAGCAGCCCATCCGGTTTCAACTGGCCCGCGAAGCGACGCAGGATCTCGGTCTGGGTCTCCTTGTCGAAATAGATCATGACATTGCGGCAGAAGATGATGTCGAACGGCCCACTGATCGACCACGCACCGGTAACCAGATTGAGCGACCTGAAGTCGATCATCGCCGCCAGCTCGGGACGCACCCTGGCCTTGCCGGCACGCGCTCCGCTGCCGCGCTGGAAGAACTGACGACAGCGGGCCTCACCGAGCTTCTCCACCGTTTCCAGCGGATACACCCCGGCCCGCGCCGTGTTCAACGCTTCGGTGTCGATATCGGTCGCCAGGATCTTCACCTGGGAGGCAGCGGCGCCCAGCGTCTCTTTTACCGTCATCGCCAGCGAGTAGGGTTCCTCTCCGGTCGACGCCCCGGCGCACCAGATCTTGATCCCGGGGCCGCGACGACGCACCTCTTCGGCCAGCGCCGGAAAATGGTGCGCCTCCCGGAAGAAGGCGGTCAGGTTCGTGGTCAGGGCATTGGTGAACGCCTCCCACTCCTCGGAATCCGAACGGGCCTCGAGCCTGTCGAGATAGTCACCGAAGCGGGTCATGCCATGCAGCCGCAGACGCTTTGCCAATCGGCTGTAGACCATTTCACGCTTGTTATCGGCCATGACGATACCGGCGCGGCGGTAGATCAGATCCCGGACCCGCTCGAAGTCACGCGGGGAAAAATCGAGATCCCGGGTGAAACGCACGGCACCGTCACCATTACTGTCGCCCATACCGTGGGCCGAGAACATGACCGACTCGGTTTTCAAAATGCCTCCCACTCCTCGTTGTCATCCGTCACGACACGGCGACCGCCGGCCGGCAGCCTGGCGGTTGCCTCGGTGGGCCGCGCCAGCCGCTGTGTCTCGTGGTGCTTGCCGGACTCGGGGTTGCCGGACGGCGTCAGACGCTCCTCGCCACTGCCCGCCAGACGAAAGACCGCGATCGAGTGGGTCAGGTGCTCGACACTCGCACGCAGCTCTGCTGCGGAGGAGGCGGTCGTTTGCACGCGCTCGGCGTTCTGCTGGGTCACTTCGTCCATCTGGGCGACGGCCTGGCTGATCTGCTCGATGCCGCTGGTCTGCTCTTCCGAAGCCGCGGAAATCTCGCTGATGATGTCGTTGACGCGGGTCACGGCGTTGACGACTTCATCGATCGATCCCTCGGCCTGACGCACCAGATCCGCGCCGTGCCCCACCTCCTGGGTGGAGCTGTCGATGAGGTTCCGGATCTCTTTCGCGGCATCGGCACTACGGCTGGCCAGGTTTCGTACTTCGCCGGCCACGACCGCAAACCCTCTGCCCTGCTCGCCCGCCCTCGCCGCCTCGACCGACGCGTTCAAGGCCAGAATGTTGGTCTGGAAGGCGATCGAGTCGATCACGGCGACCTTGCGCGAGCTATCTGTGATCCGCCCCATGGTCCCGACGACCTCGCCCATGACCTGGCCGCTCCGGCGTACGGTATCGGTCGCGCCATTGGCGAGTTGGCTGGCCTGACGAGCATTGTCGGCGTTCTGTTTCACGGTCGCCGTCATCTGTTCCATGCTGGAGGCGGTCTCCGCCAGCGACGCCGCCTGCTGCTCGGTGCGCGAGGAGAGATCTTCGTTGCCACTGGCGATGTCGCGGGTCGCCGGCGCCACCACGGCGACGTTCGAATTGACGTCGCCGACGATCGTCCCCAGGCTCTGGCGCATGCTGTTGAGCGCGCCGATCAGACGCCCGATTTCATCGTTGCTGCGTTGCCGCAGCGTCGCGCCCAGATTGCCCGAGGCGATCTGCAGTGCGAAATCCAGCGCTTCGCGAACCGGCTTCAGCGTCGCTCGAATCGTCGTCATGCCCACGATGAGCAACAGGATGGCCCCTGCCGCCAGCAGCGAGAGCAGGATGATCATTGTGGTGCGCTGGGATTTGGCGGCGCTGACGGCCATGGCCGCGCCACTCTGACGCTTCGCCTCGACCAGGACGTTGAGGTCGCTGCTGATCTTGTCGCTGTTGGCCTGCAGCACATCGTTGTAGGCCACGTAGGACTGGTAGAAGTCACCACTGTTGAGCGCCTCCATGACCCCCTTCAGCCCGTCGTCCCGATAACTCTCGAGATCGGCGGCAAAGGTGTCCGCCGCTTCGGTCTGATTGACCGGCCGGTTCTGATAATAGGCGGCCCAGGTGGCGTTCAATTCGCTGATGAGCGCATCGACTTGATCGTTGATCGGCGCCAGATCGGCCGCCATCGGGTTACTGACCGGCTTGGAGACGAGGTCGCGGCCTTTCGACATCAACTGATCGATCTTCTGCAGCCGGGCCAGGTCCTCGAGGCCATCGGTGGTCAGTCGTTGCAGACGTTGTCCGTCTTCATGCAGCGCATAGATAGAGACGCTGCCACTGACGGCCAGCACGACCAGAGCCAGCACCATCATCGAGATCAGCCGCCCTTTCAGCGATCGCAGGCTGAGCCGACGAAGCGCGGGAACGAATCCCCGCGGCTTCAGTTCGCCACGGTCGAGCCGAACGCCTCGCTTGCGTCCGGCCAGCAGCTGCGGGTAGTGCTTTTCCGCCAGTTGACGCGGCTTGTCGGCAACCCGGGTGCGCACGGAGGTGTAACCGGCGACCTTGCCATCCTCGATGATGGGCGTGACCGTGGACTGGACCCAGTAATGGGATCCATCCTTGCGGCGGTTCTTGATCACCCCGGACCAGTTTTCGCCCCGCTCGAGGGTCTTCCACAGGTCGGCGAACGCCGCAGAAGGCATATCGGGATGACGAACGATGTTATGGGGCGCGCCGATCAGTTCTTCCCGGCTGAAACCGCTGACCCTGACGAACGCCGGATTGGCGTAGGTGATCCTGCCTTTCAGATCGGTTCGGGAGATCAGGTAATCCGAGTCGCTGACCACGAACTCATGGTCGGTCACAGGCTGATTGTTTCGCATCGCAGCATCCCTGGTGTTGTTATGCCCACTCGCGATCTGCCGGCGGGCATGGGGCAGACCAAACGTGATCGTTGCGGATTGTTATCGGCCGATCGATCGCACTCTTGAGCCTTCCGCGGCAATCCCGCTCATGCGAGCTGCTCCACGGCATGTCGCTCCCGCTCGGCGTTCGGCCGCCATTGGGTCAAGCCTGAAGGGTCCTCGGCATCGGTTGGCGCGACGCGATAGTGCTCCAGCGTCGCCTCGAGCTTGCGGGCCTGTCCCACCAGCGACTGGGAGGCGTTGGCGGTCTGTTGCACCAGGGCGGCGTTCTGGCTGGTGACCTGGTCGAGTTCGGTGATCGCCTGGTTGACCTGCTCGATGCCGCTGCGCTGCTCGCGGGAAGCGTTGGCGATCTCCTCCATCAGGCCACTGACGCTGGCCACGGAAGAGACGATCTCCTCCATGGCTCGGCCCGCCTGCTCGATCAGGGTGGCACCGCTGTTGACTTGCTCCCCCGAGCCGGTGATCAGCGTTCGAATCTCTCTGGACGCCTCGGCGCTACGGCTGGCCAGATTGCGGACTTCCTCGGCGACGACGGCAAACCCTCGTCCGGCAGAGCCGGCGCGTGCAGCCTCGACGGAGGCGTTCAAGGCGAGAATGTTGGTCTGGAAGGCGATGTTGTCGATCATGTCGACGATCTCCGCCATCTGCCGCGAACCCTCCTGGATCTTCGACATCGTGGTCTCGATGTGGCGCATCATCTCGCCACCCTGCTGGGCTCGCTCACGGGTCTGCGTCGCGGCGCGGGTGGCCGTGTCGGCGTTGTCCGCATTGTGACGAACGGTCTGGGTCAACTGCTCCATGCTGGAGGCCGTCTCCACGATGGCGGCGGACTGCTGGTCGGTTCGTACGGCGAGATCCTGGTTGCCACTGGCGATCTGGCCGGCACCGACATTGACCCACTCGGCGCTGGTTCGGATATCGGAGAAGGTCTTCGACAACCGCTGGCGCATGCTCTCTATCGCAAAAAGCAGGCTGTCGGTATCTCTGGCCTTGAGCACCAGCGCCTGGGAGAAATCACCCTCGGCGATCTTCTGGATGCTGTTGCGCGCGTGCCCCGGATCTCCACCCAGGCGCCCCAGTACGTTGCGTATGACCCAGGCCACGATCAGCGACAGCAAGCCGCCAATGGCTGCGATCAGCGCCAGATAGACCGAGGCGCCATCGATCAGCGTGGCATCGATGTCGTCGACGTAGACCCCGGTGGCGATCTGCCAGTCCCACTGCGGTACGCGCATCACGTAGCTGAGCTTGTCGTACATCTCGTCGCCATCGCTGCGACGCGAGACGTAAGGCACCAGGCCGCCATCCGGCTGTTGTGCGGCCGCGAGCATCTCACGATAGAGATAGACGCCGTTGGGATCCTGGTAGTCCCGCATGCTGTCACCCACCGCGCGTCGCGGGTGCTCGACGATCTCGAGATTGGAATCGAAGACGAATATGTAGCCATCGGCACCGAACCCGAGATGGGAGAGCGCGTTACGCGCCTGCTGCTTGGCGTCCGCCTCGCTCAGCTCGCCGCTTTCCGCCTGGCTGACGTAGCTGTCGACCAACTGCTTGGCGCTGCCGATGAAGTACTGCAGGCTCTGGATACGCTGTTCCAGCAGGTTCTCCCGCATGGAGTAAAGCGACCATCCCGCCACCATGACCAGGCCGATCCACATCAACCCCAGCGTCGCCCACAGTTTGCGACGCATCGTCCACTCACGAAAATTCAGCATGACATCTTTACCCGGGTTGCTCGAAAGGTTGCTTGATGGTCGCCACGCTCGCTCCCCACGAAACCGGTCTTTCGAAGCGCGACAGCTTCCTTATCGGCCTGCCACTGGATCACCTTGATCTTTATTAGACCAAAATCTCGAAATTGGACCGGTTTCTCCCGACAACAAAAAACCGCAGCCGAGGCTGCGGTCTTCCGGGACTTGCCGTACCTGACGATCAGGCGCTTTCGGCCGTCCGCTCCACCAGCTGCATCTCCTCGTGGGTCAGCAGCTTCTCGATGTCGACCAGCACCAGCATTCGATCCTCGAGGCTGCCGATACCGCTCAGGTAATCCGAGGAGAGCGTGACACCGAACTCCGGCGCCGGCTTGATCTGGTCCGGGGCCAGGCTCATTACGTCGGAGACGCCGTCGACGACGATACCGACGATGCGATCATCGACGTTGACCACGATCACCACCGTCTGTCCGCCATACTCGATCTTGTCGAGGTGGAACTTCAGCCGCAGATCGATGATCGGGACGATGACCCCGCGAAGGTTGGTGACGCCCTTGATGAAATCGGGCACGTTGGCGATGCGGGTGACGTTCTCGTAACCGCGGATTTCCTGCACCTTGAGGATATCGACGGCGTACTCCTCGTCGCCCAGGGAGAAGACCAGATATTCACTGCTCGCCGCGTCAGTGGCGGGAGCGTTCGTGTTCGCTTGTGCGCTCATGCTAGCGATACCTCTTGCAGGTGTTGATGTTTCGCCTCGTGACGCTGCTGCGACTTGCGTCGATCGAGACGATGTAGATCGGCAATATCGAGAATCAGAGCCACGCTGCCATCACCGAGGATGGTGGCGGCGGAGATGCCCGGCACTTTGCGATAGTTGGTTTCCAGATTCTTGACCACGACCTGTTGCTGGCCGACCAGGTCGTCCACCAGCAGGGCATAGCGACGCCCCTCGCCCTGCACGATGACCGCGATGGCCTCGGTCAACTCGGTCTTGGCGTCGGTCACGTCCAAGGCGTGATGCAAGGCGATGATGGGAAGATACTCGTCGCGCACCTTGAGCAGTTGGTCGTCGCCCGCCATCGAGTAGATGTCATCGGATTGCGGCTGCAGGGATTCGAGCACGGCGTTCAACGGCAACAGGAAGGTCTCGTTACCGCATCGAATGGACATGCCGTCCAGAATCGCGAGCGTCAGCGGCAATACGATCCGGGTCGTCGTTCCCTGGCCGGGCTTGCTCAGGATCTCGACGTGTCCGCCCATCTCCTGGATATTGCGCTTGACGACATCCATGCCGACACCCCGACCGGAGACGTCGCTGACCTGCTCGGCGGTGGAGAAGCCCGGCGCGAAGATCAGTTGCCAGACATCGTCGTCGCTCATGGAATCGGTAACGGCAAGACC
>NZ_CEXLVS010000067.1:0-17023 GCF_982684285.1 Salinicola sp.
TTTGACCACCTGACCGTTGCCCTGCTGGGTATCGGCACGCTGGAGCCTTCCCGCTTCCTGGCCCGTAGCGGCAATACCTTCTCGGATACCGAGCTGGCTGACCTGGCCGCTTCGGGAGCGGTGGGCGATGTCTGTCTGCGCTTTTTCGATGCCCAGGGCCGGCTAGTCGATCATCCCCTCAATCAACGCGTTGTCGCGATCTCCCCCGAGACCCTGCAGCGCGTGCCGCGGCTGATCGGGGTGGCCGGCGGTGCGCAGAAGATCGAGGCCATTCGTGCCGCTGCCCTGGGAGGATGGATTCGGGTGCTGGTGACCGACACCTTCACGGCCGAACGGCTGGCGGCAAAGACGGTGGCGGCGCCCATCGTGCCGTCTGCCACGTCACTTGCCCCCTGACGCAACAGGAGAAGCCAACATGAGACGTTTCGAGGGACAGACCGCAGTGTTGACCGGTGCCGACCGAGGCATAGGGCTTGCGATCGCCACACGTTTTGTTGAAGAGGGGGCCAGCGTGGCGCTGGCTTCCAATCGCACCGAGGTACACGAGGCTGCTGCTGCCCTCGAAAGCCTCATCGAAGAGCAGTCCCGGCCCGGCCGGGTGATGGCGGTCAGGCTGGATGTCACGAGCGCCGAGGAGGTCAACGCGTTCTACGCCGGCGTGTTCGAGCGCTTCGGGCGTATCGATATCTCCGTTCAAAACGCCGGGATTATCACCATCGCACCGCTTGAGGAGCTCTCCGAAGAGGCGTGGCGGCGTGTACTCGATGTCAATACCACCGGTGTCTTCCTCTGTTGCAAGGCGGCGTTGCATTACATGAAAAGCGCCGGCCATGGCCGCCTGATCAACATGGCTTCGGGGCAGGCGCGTCAGGGGTTTATCTACACCCCGCACTACGCCGCCAGCAAGTTCGGCGTGCTGGGACTGACCCAGAGTCTGGCGCGGGAATTTGCCTCTGCGGGTATCACCGTCAACGCCATCTGTCCGGGCATCGTGGAAACCGATATGTGGCAGTACAACGATCACCACTGGGGCCAGCTGCTGGGTGATTACGGCCCCGGAGAACTGATTCGTGAATGGGTTGCCGGTGTGCCCATGAAACGCGCGGCACAGCCGCGAGAGATTGCCGGTACCGCCGCCTTCCTGGCATCGCGGGATGCCGACTACATCACCGGACAGGCCATCAATGTGGATGGCGGTCTGATCATGTCCTGAGTGCTGAGTACGATAAAAAGAGGTTCACCATGGCAACAGAGTACGACATGTCGTTGCGCTACGGCGTCGATCCCGATCAGTCGCTGGCCGGCAGGGTGGCGCTGGTGACCGGCGGCCTCGGCGGCATTGCCACCGCCGCCAATGAGGCGATGCTCGCGAAGGGCGCCAATATCGCCATCTTCTATCCCGAGTTCGAATCCGATCGGGTCGATGAAGTCATGGCGCATTACCCCGCCGAGCGAGTCAAGGCGTGGTGCTGTGATGTTACCAGCGAGCAGGAAGTTGCCCGCGGCGTCAGGGAAGTGATCGAACACTTCGGCGATCTGCATATCCTGGTCAATGCGGCCGGCACCATCACCCTGACTCCGGCAGAGGATATTTCTCTTGCAGAGTGGCAGCGCCAGATCGATGTCTGCCTGACCGCCCCATTCATCTGTGCCCGTGAGGTCGGTCGCCATCTGCTATCCAGTCAGCATGGCGGCAAGATCATCAATATCGCCTCTCAGGCGGCCACAGTCGCCATTGATCATCACTGTGCCTACACCTCGGCCAAGGCCGGTCTGATCGGTATGACCAAAACCCTGGCCAAGGAGTGGGGGCCGCATGGCATCAACGTCAATACCATTTCGCCCACGGTGGTACTGACCCCCATGGGGGCCGCCGCCTGGCAGGGTGAAAAGGGCGAGCGCATGAAATCGATGATTCCCACCGGACGCTTCGCCTACACCGACGAGATCGCCGCCAGCATCGTGTTTCTGGCCTCCAACAGCAGCGACATGATCAACGGCGCCGATCTGCTGATCGATGGTGGCTACACCATCTGGTAGTGCAGCTGAAGGTTGGCAAAAGCGCTGCGTTTGCAGCACATGACGACAACAATTTCTCCAAGGAGAACCTCATGAAAATGTCACGCCCCTTTCCACTGAGGGCTACCGTGGGTGCGGCCCTGTTATCCGTAACGGCACTGGCGCTTTCGCCGCTGGCGCTTGCCGCCGAGGGCAAGAGTGGTGATCGAAGCATTGCGATTCTGGTCAACTCGCTGGACAACCCCTATTACGCCGCTGAAGCCAATGCCGCCAGGGAACAGGCGCAGGAGCTGGGCTATCAGGCTCGAGTGCTCTCTCATCAGGAAGACGTCAATCGCCAGCGTGAGCTGATCAGCTCGGTAGTCGCCCAAGGTGCTGATGGCATCGTACTCGACAACGCCGATTCTTCGGCCAGCGTCGCCGCGGTGCGCTACGCCACTGAAAAGGACGTTCCGATAGTACTGATCAATCGCGAGATCCCCGAGGATGGCATCGCCATTGCCCAGCTCAGCCATAACAACGTTCAGGCTGCCTCTCAGGTGGCCCAGCGCTTTGTCGAAAAGGTGGGCGAGAAGGGCAAGTATGTCGAGCTGACCTGCAACCTGGCCGACAACAACTGCGTGACCCGTTCACAGGCCTTTCACCGGGTGCTGGACCAGTATCCCGATCTTCAGATGGTGGCGCGACAGGACGCCGGTGGTGAACTGCTGCGTGCCAAGCAGGCCATGGATTCGATCCTGCAGGAGCACCCCGACATCAATGGCGTTGTCTCCGGTAACGGTCCGGTGGCACTGGGCGCCATTGCTTCGCTCAAGGCCGCCAACAAGCAGGGCGTCACTGTGGTTGGTATCGACGGCAGCAATGACGAGCGCAATGCCGTGCGCAGTGGCGATCTCTATGCCACCTCGATGCTGCAGGCCCAAGAGCTTGCCCGCCAAGGCGTCAGGGAGCTCGATCAGTACCTCAAAACCGGAAGCACCGGCCAGCCCGAGCGCCAACTCTTTCGCGGCATCCTGATCACCAGTGATAACGCGAAGTGTGTGCAGGATTTCGAGTATCAGTGCCAGTGAAGCGGCAAACCAGGGGGAGCGCCCATGGCGCTCCCGGCTTCCCGAACGGGAGTTGACATATGCATATATCGCGCAGACGTGGCCAGTTAACGCTGGTGGTGGTCGCCATGCTACTGCTGGGCATGACGACCACCGGCTTTCGACTGGTCTCCGATCAGGAACTCGAAAAAATTCGTTCGGCCGATCAGGGGCCGGCGATCGATCCCGCGCAGGTATTCGAGCAGCGGCTTGTCCCCTGGGCAACACAGCGTGCCATGCCGCTTTCGAAGGTCCTGGCTGCCATTGATGAAAAAGGCTTTACGGCTGCCTGTCAGTCGAATGGCGTGCAGACCAGTCAGGCATTTCCCTGCACCTTCTGGGTGAAGGTGACCGGGACCGTGAAGCAGGTAGCGCGTGGGTCGCGGGTGGGCCGGGTCAGTCTCGAGACTGATGCCAGTCGCCAGGTGAATCTGATGGTCGGCCCGGTGATCCCCGGCACCGCCATACGCGATGGCTTTCCGGAGATCAAATACAGCGATTTCAGCAATCAGAACAGTTTCGCCGACTTCGCTGACGGTCTGAATCAGCAGGTTGAGCAAGTGATCGAGCGTCATGGCGAACTGTCTGCCGGCCAGGCGCTTGAGGCAGTCGGTGCCTATGCCACCTGGGATGGCATGGATCGAAGCATTGATGTCGTGCCTGTCGCGCTGCATCACCAGGAGGGGCACTGATATGACCACCCACCCGATTCAACGAGAGCAGGCACCCGGCACTGTTGCCGAATCCGCCAATGAGCGTGAGGCTGGTGTGCAAAAGAAGGGGGAGCCGCTTGTCAGACTTCGGAATGTCAGCAAGCGCTACCCCGGCACGCTGGCGCTGGATGATGTCAGCTACGCGGTCTATCCGGGCAGCGTGAATGTGCTGATCGGTGAAAATGGCGCGGGCAAATCGACCCTGATGAAGATACTTGCCGGCGCCGAGCGTCCCAGTGATGGCGAGATTCTGGTCGGCGATCAAGCGGTGTCATTCGGTGGCGTGCGCGATGCCGAAAAGGCCGGCATCGGCATTATTTTCCAGGAACTCAACCTCTTTCCCGACCTGACCATTACCGAAAATCTTTTTATCGGCAGCGAAAAGCGCCGGTTCGGCCTGATTGACGTCGGCAGCCAGCAGCATGACGCGAAACAGCTGCTGGAACGGGTGGGGCTGCATCTGAATCCCGCGACCCGGCTGGGAGATCTGCATGTCGGTCAGCAGCAACTGGTCGAAATTGCTCGTGTACTGGGACGCAATGTGCGGGTTCTGATCATGGATGAACCAACCTCGGCACTGAGTCAGACCGAAGTCGAGGTGCTGTTTTCGATCATCGAGAATCTGCGCCGCGAAGGGGTCGCGATTATCTACATCTCGCATCGCCTCGAAGAGATCATGCGTATCGGCGATCACATTACGGTACTGCGGAATGGCCGAGTAGTGGGTGTTGATCAGGTTGCCCGGATCGATATCCCGTGGATCGTTCAGCAGATGGTCGGGGACGAAAAAAAGGCTTTCGACTACAGCCCTCGGGAAACAGGGGAGATGCTGCTGGCGGTCAGGAATCTGTGGCTGCGGCGCAGTAATGGCACGCTGGCGCTCGATAACATCAGCTTCAGCGCCGGACGCGGCGAGATCATCGGCATCTACGGGCTGATGGGCGCCGGTCGTACTGAGCTCATGGAGGTACTGCTGGGGCTGCATGGTAGTGCGCGAGGTGACATCGAGCTGGACGGAAAGTCGCTGGCTCATGGCCAGCCTGCGCGCCATATCGGCGCCGGTATCGCGCTGGTACCGGAGGATCGTCAGAGTCACGGCATGTTTCAGCCGTTGTCAGTGCGCGACAACATGACCCTTTCAAGTCTGAGGCGGTACTGCGGTGGGCTGCCCGGCCTCAATCTCATTATGTCACGCCGGGAACAACACCACTCCCGGCGGATGATCGAATCACTGGGCATCAAGACGGCGGACGATACGCTGCCGATCACCTCGCTCAGCGGGGGGAACATGCAGAAGGTCGTCATTGCCCGTGCGCTTCTCACGCAGCCCCGGATCCTCCTGTTCGACGAGCCTACCCGCGGTGTCGATGTCGGGGCCAAGGCCGATATCTACCGCGCCATGAGCGACATTGCAGCCCAGGGCGTCACTATTCTCTATACCACCTCGGAACTGGACGAGGCGCTGGCAGTATCCGATCGGGTACTGGTCATGGCCGCCGGTCGCATTACGGCAGATCTCCGCCGTGAAGAGGCCGATCGCAATCACATCATGCAGAAATCAGCGCCCACCGTCGTTTCCGACGAGGATGGCAGTACACAAGGAGTCTCGCAGTGACTACCATGACCGGTACTCCCGATACCCACGGCAAACGCCATGGCCGGCCTCTCTCACGTCTCATGCTGCAGTTTCTGAAGCTGAGAATTTTTGTGGCCCTGGTCGCCGTCGTCCTTTATTTCGCCTTGACTGCGAACAACTTCCTGACCACCGGCAACCTGTTGATCATGGCGCAGCACATTACCGTGATCGGTATCCTGTCGATTGGCATGAGTCTTGTGATACTCACAGGGGGCATTGATCTTTCGGTGGGCTCCACCGTCGGCTTCAGCGGCATGTTTGCCGGCTATCTGATCATGCAGGGGATCCCGATCGGCGACCAGACGCTGTTTCTGAGCGTGCCGGGCGTTATTCTCGCCACCTGCCTGATCGGAGCGCTTATCGGTCTGATCAACGGCGTACTGATTACCCGACTCAATGTCGCCCCCTTTATTGCCACGCTGGGCATGCTCTACGTAGTACGTGGGGCGGCGCTACTGTTCAATGACGGAGCAACCTTCTCCAGCCTGGGTGGCTATGAGGCACTGGATAACACCGGCTTTGCCATTATGGGTAATGGTGAGTTGCTGGGGATCGGTGTCCCTGTCTGGATACTGGCCGTGCTGACACTCGGGACATGGCTTGTCAGCCTCCGCACCCCGCTGGGGCGACATATCTATGCCATTGGTGGCAACGAGCATGCCGCTCTCTTTTCAGGATTGCAGGTCAAGCGCGTCAAAATGTTCGTCTATGTGTTCTCAGGCTTCTGTGCGGCGATCGTGGGGCTGGTAGTGACCTCTCAGCTGCAGACCGCTCATCCCATGACCGGTGACACCTACGAACTTCGTGCGATCGCTGCCGTGGTACTGGGAGGCACCGCGCTGGCGGGCGGCCGTGGTTCGGTACTGGGTTCGGTAGTGGGAGCCTGTGTGATCAGTATCCTCAATGACGGCATGGTGATGTCAGGGGTCAGTAATTTCTGGCAGATGGTCATCATGGGGATCGTGATTATCTTCGCAGTGGTGATCGACCAGCTGCAGCAGCGCCTGCAAAAGCGTGTCATGGTCGCCGGTTGACGAGAGCCTGCAGAGAGCAAGAACCGGGTCCGGTCGAGAGTTCATTATGCCCTCAATTTCCTGGTGGATACGGGCAAAATCATACCTGTCGACTCACTGGGGATTAGGCACTATCTGAAGAGTCGACTAGCGAAGACCAGATAAAAATCCATGGAAGAGTGGATTTTACGCGGTGTAAATGAGCATCTTGAGTCGGTTTCTTAGGCCGTGTGATCGAGCGCCGCCGTTGTCAGGCTGAGTCTCAGTAGTCGATGCCGCGGCGCGCTTGAATCCCGGCATCGAAGGCGTGCCTGGTGTCGTGCATTTCGGTGACCGTGTCCGCCATCTCCACCAGCTCGCGATGGGCATTGCGCCCGGTGACGATGACGCTCTGCTCCGGCGGGCGATCGGCGATGGCGCGCTTGACCGTGTCGATGTCGAGGTAGCCGAACTTGAGCATGTAGGTGATCTCGTCGAGCACCACCAGGTAGACCTCGGGATCGGCGAGCAGGCGCTCGGCTTCCCGCCAGACCTCGAGGCAGGCGGCGGTGTCGCTGTCGCGGTTCTGGGTATCCCAGGTGAAGCCCGTGGCCATGACGTGGACCTCGAGCTGGGGATCCTCGATCAGCCGCTCGCGCTCGCCGCACTCCCACAGCCCCTTGATGAACTGGATCACGCCGACACGGTAGCCGTAGCCCAGCGCCCGGGTCACCGTGCCCCACGCCGCCGTGGTCTTGCCCTTGCCGTTGCCGGTGAAGACCAGCAGCAGGCCCCGCTGCTCGGTAGCGGCGGCGACCTTCTCGTCGACGTGGGTCTTGAGCTTCTGCATGGCTTGCTGGTGACGCTGCTGGCGATCGTTCATGGGGACTCCGGTTGATGGCGATCGGGGGGGCTTGGCGGCGGCGGACTCACGGCCTGGGCAGCGGATATCCCAGGGCGCTGGCGATCTCTTCGGCGTGGTCATTTACCCAGGTCGAGGAAATGGGGCCCCAGTCACGGATCACGTAGCGCCCGATCTGATGGCGCTCTCCCTGGGCCTGCTCGAACTCGCAGTGGATGTCGAGCTCGGCGAGCGCGGCGAGGGTATCCTGAGCGGTGCGGCGTGGCATGCCACTGAGCTCGACGATGGCCGGCACGCTGACGGCGAGACCGGCGTCGATCAGGTGGGCGACGTAAAGTCGTCGATAGAAGCTGGTGCGGGTCTTGCTCAGTGGCATGCGTCGCCTCGTCACTCGGGGATTTTGTCAGATGCTACGCCAACGCCTCCCGTTCGACGACCGCCGACTCGCCTCAAGCGGCCATGGCCTCCAGCATCAGCCCGCGGTAGTCGATCAGCCACGTGACGAATCGGTCGATACCCTGCTCGAGGGAAACCCGGGGGGTATAGTCGATGACCGACCTCAGCTTGTGGGTATCCGCCCAGGTCCGCTCGACGTCACCTGGCTGCATCTGCTTGAAATGCCGCGTGGCGGTGGTCCCCAGGCGTCGTTCCAGCGTATCGACGAAGTCGAGCAGGGCGATCGGCTTGCCGCGACCCAGGTTGTAGATCTCGTGGGGCGCGGAGCGGTCGGCATCGGGCCGGGGTGCGTGGGGCAGCAACCGCACGATGCACTCGACCACGTCGTCGATGTAGGTAAAGTCCCTCGCCATGCGGCCGTGATTGAAGATGTCGATGGGCTCTCCACGCAGCAGGTTCGCCGCGAACAGGCAGGGTGCCATGTCCGGGCGTCCCCACGGGCCGTAGACCGTGAAGAATCGCATCCCGGTGGCGGGCAGTCGATGCAGGTCGGCGTAGCTGTAGGCCATCATCTCGTTGGCGCGCTTGGTCGCGGCGTAGATCGACGCGGGCTGGCCCACCGGATCGGTTTCCCGGAACGGGAGCGTCTTCTGGCGCCCGTAGACCGAGCTGGAGGAGGCGTAGAGTAGATGCTCGATGTCGTGTCGCTTGCACACGTCGAGCAGGTTGAGAAATCCCGTCAGGTTGCTGCGACCGTACTCGTGGGGATGCTCCACGGAGTGGCGCACGCCGGCCTGCGCCGCGAGATTGATGACATGGGTGAAGCGCTCGCGCGCGAAAAGCGTCTCCAGCGCGTCGAGATCCGCGATATCCACGCGGTGGAAAGGAATGCCCGACAACTGTTCCCTGCGTGCCTGTTTGAGTGACACGGCGTAATAGTCGTTGAGGTTGTCCAGCGCGACGACGCTGTGACCCTCGCGAGCGAGGCGGTCGGCGAGGTGAAAGCCGATGAATCCGGCC
This sequence comes from Salinicola sp., assembly GCF_982684285.1. Lineage (NCBI taxonomy): Bacteria > Pseudomonadati > Pseudomonadota > Gammaproteobacteria > Oceanospirillales > Halomonadaceae > Salinicola > Salinicola sp. Next base: position 8,727 of record NZ_CEXLVS010000067.1, read on the forward strand.
GCGCCGGTGACGAGAATTTTCATGCTGGTCCCTGTATTGAAAGAATCTTCACCGCTCGGGCCGGTGAATCTCGGGTGAATGTTACCAGTTGCAAGCGGACAGCCGGGGACTAAATGACAGTGCGGTGACGGGCACGACATCCAGCTTCCCCCCGCGATAATCGAACAGGTGGGCGGCGCTATCCTGGGCGATCAGCGGTCGCAGATCGCGATCTCGACCCACCACCCATCCCGACGGCGCCTGGCTGCGGAACCGACAGAGATCGGCCGGGTCGCCGGACAGCGTGACGAGCGGCTTTTTCAGGCGTCCGGCGAACTGGAAGGTGGCCTGATAGTTGTCGCCATCGAAGGCTACCGGGACACCGGCGGCTTCCAGTCTGGCCAGTAGCTTGCCCGGGGCGTCGATGTCATAGCGGCTCCACAGCGGGGCCAGCATCAGCTGCGCCGTTATCAACACGGCGACAGCCGTGCCGAGAGAGAGGCCGCGGATCGTCTGCGCAGCGCCGTGCCAGCGTTGCCGCCACACGATGGCGGCGAAGGCGAGTAGCGCGAGGGCGCCGAACGGCGAAATCATCGAGCCGACGGCCTCGTCGCGGCCGAACCCCGCCAGGCCGAGCGCTGTCAGGCCCAGGAGTGCCATCGCCACCGCGGCCGCCCGTGGCCGGAACGGCCTGCGAGGATCGACCTGGCCCAGCCGGTCCATGACCAGCAGTGCCAGCGCGGGCAGCAACGGCATCAGGTAGTGGATCTGCTTGCCACTGATCATGGAGAAGATCAGCAGCGGCGCGATCAGCCAGATCCAGGCCAGTCGCTGATGGCGATGCTTCGGGAGGCGTGGCCATCCGGCCGGCCACAGCAGCCAAGGGAAGGTCAGCAGAGGCAGCCATGGCAGGTACCACCAAGTCGGGCGCGCATGGGCCATGGCATGCTGCAGGCGATCGACACTCTGGCCCCAGAGCAGGTCCCGGGCGTAGTCGGCGCCGCCCAGCCAGGCGGCGGGCAGTGCCCAGGCCAGCAGCATCGAGCACCCTAGCGCCAGGGCGAAGGCCAGGCGCCGCCGACCGGGTCCGCCCAACGGCGAAGCGCGCCAGAGCGGGATCGACAGTAGAATCGGCGCCAGTGTCACGAAGGCCGCCGGCCCCTTGGCCAGCAGCGCCAATCCCAGCCACAGTCCGCTGACGGTGGCCTTGCGCAAGTCGAACCGACCCGCGATCAGTGGCGAGATGGCACCCAGCAGGCAGGCACTCAGCAGCACGTCGAACATCAGCGCGCCGGCGTAGAGATTCCACATCAGCATGGCGGCGAGCACCATCGGTGCCAGTCGGGCCTGACTGCCGGCGTAACCCAACCGGCGCGCTATTCGATAGAGATGGATCATCGCGACCAGCGAGGCCAGGGGCGATATCGACTTGGGCCACCAGTCGCTGACGCCGAACAGGGTCCAACCCGACTGGATCAGCCAGAACAGCAGCGGCGGCTTGTCGGCGTAGGCGGCGCCATTCATGAGCGGAAGCCAGACGGAGTGGGCCTGCCACATCTCCCAGGCGACCGAGACGTAACGGGTCTCGTCGATCGGCATCAGCGGTCTGGCCAGCGCGCAGACGAAAGACAGGGTCCACAGCAGGGCGATGACGATGACGTCCCGGTGGCTGGCCTCCAATCGTCGCGGGTAGGACGAGTGGGAAGATTTCTGGGTGATGATCACTCGATGGGTCCCGACATGGCTGTGAGCCGCTACTGTGGCGCCGGTGTCTTAACGAAACATTATCCTGCAAGGGGGTGGTCGGCATCGGGCCGGGCAGCCTCGCGCCATGATCATGAGGGGCGATACGATAAGAAATCGTTAAGGTAGGTGTGTCTCAATGACGCTGTATGGGTGGGATTTCACGGATCTCGATGAATGAACCAGAACGGAAATCGCAATGCGCGTTTTGTTGGTGGAAGACGATCCCCTGCTGGGTGACGGCATCCGAACGGCCCTGATCCGGGAGGGTTATGTCGTCGATTGGCTGACGAAAGGTCGCGATGCGCTGGAAGCGGTGCGGGTCGAACCCTTTTCGTTGGTGATACTCGACCTGGGACTGCCGGACATCGATGGGCTGGCGGTGCTGAAGGAGATGCGCCGCCACTATCCGATACCGGTCCTGATTCTGACCGCCCGCGACGCCGTCGAGCAGCGTATCCAGGGGCTGGACGCGGGCGCCGACGACTACGTGCTCAAGCCGTTCGACCTGCAGGAACTGCTGGCGAGGATGCGGGTCGTGACCCGGCGCGCCGAGGGGCGTTCGACCCAGTTGCTCTCCATTGGACAGTTGATCATCGACGAATCGCAGCACGAGGTCAGCTGGCGAGGCGATACCATCGCCCTGGGGCGTCGTGAATTCGCGCTGCTGCTCGAGCTGGCCCGAAACAGCGACAAGGTGATGTCCCGGCCCAAGCTGGAAAGTCTGCTCTATGGCTGGGGCGAGGAGGTCGGCTCCAACGCGCTGGAAGTTCACGTCCACCACCTGCGGCGCAAGCTCGACAAGCATCTGATCACCACCGTGAGAGGCATCGGTTATCGTCTGGATAGCCGCGTGGCATGACATCGATTCGCCGTTATCTCAATTTCACCCTCGCTGGCGTGCTGGTCCTGGTCATGGCCCTGGCCGTGACCGCCGCCTACCTGATCACCCGACACGAGATGGAAGAGATCTTCGACGCCCAGTTGAGCCTGCAGGCGCGCGTGGTGTCGGCACTCGTCGATACCGACACCACGCCGCGAACGTATGCGGCGATCGCGGAGCAGCTCTCGCAGCCGGGCCATTTCGCCCGCTGGTATGGCCAGACCGGCAGCTTCATCGACAAGATTGGCAATCCGAAACGCTACATTCACGAAGAGGGCATGCTGTCGCTGGGCTTCTGGGATGCCGAGCATCGACCGATTCTGATGGGGCCGCGCTGGCACGGAGAGGAGGCCTTTCCGGCGCCGAGTGAGACGGGATATCGCTGGCAGCGCTTCGACGGCCACCGCTGGCGAGTATTCAGCATGCCGATCGAGGGCGGGCGCTGGCTGAGCGTCGGGCTGCGGGAAGCGTTTCAGGACGAGCTCTCCAACAAGGTTGCACTCGGCAATTTCGTTCCGCTGCTGTTGGCGTTGCCGATTCTGATCTGGCTGACCGCGCGGCTGATCCGGCGCGGCCTGGCGCCGATCGGGCATCTGTCCAGCCAGGTACAGACCCGGGACGAAAAGGACCTCAGCCCGATTCGGGTGGCGGTGCCCCGGGAACTGCAGACCCTGCGCGGTGCGCTCAACGACTTCATCGATCGACTCGGCCAGACGCTGGAGCGCGAGCGACGCTTTACCGCGGACGCCGCACATGAGTTGAGAACACCGCTGGCGGCGATGAAGATTCACCTGGACAACGCCCGCTTCGGCGAACCCAGCGCACTGGACAAGGCCTACAGCGGCATCGAACGATTGCAGCGCGTGGTCGAACAGCTGCTGCTGCTGGCCCGGCTCGATATCCATCAGGAGCGACCGGCTCCGGAGCCGGTCTCGCTGTCGGCGCTGGTGATGGACCTGGCTGCCGACCTGTGGCCGCTGGCCGAATCCCAGCAGCAGGAACTGGAGATCGTCGAGGGCGACCCCGTCAGCGTGACGGGCAACGCCACCGAGCTGGGAATCCTGATCCGCAACCTGATGGACAACGCACTGCGCTACACCCCGTCGGGCGGTCGGGTTGTCGTGACCATGGGGATCGACGAGCAGCACCCGTGGCTGAGCATTGCCGACTCCGGACCGGGAATCCCCGAATCGATGCTGGAAGCCGTGACCCAACGCTTCCAGCGGGCCTCCGATCAGCGCATCAGCGGCAGCGGTCTGGGCTTGTCGATCGCCGTCGAGATCGCCGAGCGCCAGCGCTTGAGCCTCTCTCTCGCCAACCGCGACGGTGGCGGGCTGGCGGTGCGGCTGGAATGGCTGGACGCCGTCGTTTGATTCGCCGTCACGATGCAGCGTGTCATGGCATTCTCGCTGTCGCTTTTCTCATACCCGAGGCGTGCTGCCGGTGTCGTCCGGCAGCGTAGTGGGCGCCACGAATAGCGGTGCCGCGTCGGCATCGCCCTGGCACCGACCGACCGCGGCTGCCGGGACGAGCCACCAGTCGTCCCCATTCTGAATGCCCATGTCATGAATCCGCGCGCGGTCGATGCAGGCGTAGTCCTCGGCCTGGCGCCTCATCGCCAACATCCAGCGGTCATCGTCCTGCTGCAGCCATGCAAAAGCGCGCACAAACTGTTGTCGAGTGGGCGTCTTGTCGCCGAATTGAACACTGGGTTGGCGCGACTGGAGCAGGAACTCCTCGTCGAAGTCCGGCATCGCCAGCCAGGCGTCGGTGCCGGTGATCGCCTCGACCCGGGCCATCATGTCACGTGGCGAGCGGGCGTGATCCTGGAGCGCGTAGCCCCAGGTCGACCAGCTCACCCAGAACACCACCAGCCAGAGGGCCAGCGCCCAGAGTCCGCGACGAGGGCGCAGGGCGACCAGCAGTCCGGCCGCGATGGCACCGATCACGATCCACCAGCTCCACGGGGACACGGCGTGACGCTCGGCGACCTTGGCCAGCGCGGGCAAACCGGCGGCGCCGAGCACACCCGCGGCCAACAGCATACCGCCCAGCAGCGCCAGCAGGCCGAAACCCAGCCAGTGCAGACGCTTTCTGGTGACCAGCCCCGGCAGCAGTGGAGCCAGTGCCAACACCAGCAGGGGCAAGGTCGGCAGCATGTAGACGCCGCGCTTGCCGGGCGAGAGGGAGAAGAAGGTGACGATCAGCACGACCGAACTGAGTGGCAGCAGGATTCGCGGATCGGACCGCCGCAGCCGGCGCCACCAGGCGGGCAGTGCCCACGGAAACGCCAGGATCAACGGCATCCACGCCCAGGGCAGTACGCTCACCAGATAGTAGTACCAGGGTTCGAGATGGGCCCAGGAGTCGGCGTACCGCTGGCCGGTCTGCTTGAACAGGATGTTGTCCCGGTAGGCCGCCAGTGAAGGGTCGTCCCCCCAGGTCGACATGACGATCATCGGCACGGCCCAGGCGGCGATGCACAGCACCATGGCAGCGATGCCCCGGACCGCATCCTTGAGCGTGATGGGTGTGACCCTTGGGCGGGAATGTCCGGAACAGGTCATCCACAGCCAGGCTGGGAGCAGCGTCAATGGCAGGATACCGACGCCCTTGGTGATGATGCCCAGTCCCATTGCCACCCAGCCCACCAGCCACCAGCGCCGGGCCGGCCCCAGCAGCGCGTGGCGCAGCAGGCCATAGGTGGCGAGGGTGGTGCAGAAGGTCAGCATCATGTCGATCTGGGCGGTCTTGGCCTGCAGCACGAACTGGACCGCGCTCACCAGCGCCAGTCCCGACATCAGCGCGATGCGCCGACCGTACAGCCGACGACACAGATCCACCGTCAACAGCAGGGTGCCGATGCTGGCGAGGGTGGTGGGAATCAGGAAACCCCAGCGCACGGAGCCGGTCAGCCAGATGCTCAGCGCCGATGCCCACATGAACAGCGGCGGCTTGTCGGGATAGAGCTCGCCGCCACGGTGCGGAAACCAGAACTGCCCGGTGCGCAGCATCTCCAGCGCGTTGAGCGCGAAACGCGGTTCATCGGCCGGCCAGGGGTCGCGCAGGCCGATACCGAGGCCCAGCAGCACGATGGCGAAAAGCAGCAACAGCAGCCAGGCACGACGATAGTGGGCCTGCGAGGGATCGGACAGGAAGCGCCGCATGAGCGAGGTCTCGTTCAGGAATTCGAGGGAGTTTCCGGGACGCTAGCCTGGTGCTTTTCCCGCCGGATCAGCATCAGATTGCGCACGTAGATGACCAGGCCGGCCCCCTGGCCGGCGATGAACACCGGGTCGCGGCGGTAGATCGCGTAGGCCAGCAGCGTGGCACCGCCGCCGAGGCTGAAGAACCAGAAGGCGACGGGGATGATGCTGCGCCTGGCGCGCTCGCTGGCGAGCCACTGGATGATGAAGCGGGCCGAAAACAGGGCCTGCCCGATGAAGCCGATGGTCACCCATACCCACTCCTGGCTCATGATGTCGCCTCCTCGCCATCGGGGCGCCGTTGACCGGCCGTTGCATCGCCGCTCGGCGTCGTCATCGCCTCCGGCAGCTCGACGCAGGCCGCCGGCAGCCGGCTACGTCGGCGCAACCACATCACCCCGACCATATCCACCAGCCCGACCCACAGCCGGTTGTTCAGCCCGTAGTGCGATTCCCCGGCTCCCCGTGGGCGATGGTTGACCGGGACGGAGACGCACCGGCCGCCTTGGGCGCGTATCAGCGCCGGCAGGAAGCGGTGCATATGATCGAAATAGGGGAGCGACACGAAGGCGTTGCGGCGCACCACCTTCAATCCGCAACCGGTATCCGGCGTGGCGTCGTTCAGCAGCGCCGAGCGCACGCGATTGGCGACCCTGGAAGAGACGCGCTTGATCCAGTCGTCGCGACGATTGATGCGATGACCCGCGACCAGCGCCACATCTCCACGCCGAGCGCGCTCGAACAGCCTGGGCAGGTCGGCCGGATCGTTCTGGCCGTCGCCGTCGAGCGTGCCGAGCCAGACGCCTCGCGCGGCCCTGGCTGCCTGCCAGACGGAGGTGCTTTGCCCTGCACTCAGCGCATGGCGCATCGGACGCAGGCGGGGGGACCGCGCCGCGCGTCGCTCCAGCAGATCCCAGGTGCCGTCGGTCGAGGCGTCGTCGACCACGATCACTTCGTGGTCGATATCGGCCAGCGCCCGCTCGATCTCGTCGAGCAGGCCGGGTAGATTGCCGGCCTCGTCCTTGGCCGGTATCAGGATCGAGAGCAGGGGGGAGTGAAGGGGTGAGCGCATTGATGGTAATTCCCTGGCGAGCTGACCGGCTGCCTGGGCGCTCGACATCACTCGTCTCGCAGGATGTGTGGCCCAGGCGGTTCCGGTCTGGCTCGATTGAACGTGTCGCGGAGCGCGCGAGCGGAGTTCCGCCATGGTCGCGAGCCAGACTTAAAGGAATCTTAAGCGATAGTCGCGGGGAGGACATTCCAACCAAAGGGCATCCTCCGCGTGGTGGCCGACGCTCGAGAATCAGCCGAACAAGTCCTGCTGGGCGTGGGGCGCACGGAAGCGGGTGGTATCGAGCCCCATGTCCGCTCGTTGTCCCATTTCCAGCCGCTTCGCGGCGCGGCGGAAGCGTTGGCCGATCATGTCCACGAACAGGCCGTCGCCACGCATGCGATGGCCGAAGCGGCTGTCGTTGCTCTGGCCCCCGCGGGATTGGCGAATCAGGCTCATCACCTTGCCCGCGCGCTCCGGATAGTGCTCCTCCAGCCAGGCCTCGAACAGCGGCGCCACCTCGCGCGGCAGGCGGAGTAGCGTCCAGTTGGCGGTTCGGGCGCCGGCGTCGGCGGCCCGGGCCAGGAGCGTCTCGATCTCGCTGGCGTTGACGGCGGGTATCACCGGCGCCACCAGTACGCCGACCGGCACCCCGGCCTGGTGCAGGTCCCTGATGACCTTGAGGCGCGCCGCGGGTGAGGCGGTGCGCGGCTCCAGGGTGCGTTTCAACTCGTTGTCGAGCGAGGTGAGGCTGACGAAGACGCGTACCAGGCGCTGGCGGGCCATCTCGGCCAGCAGTTCCCGGTCACGCAGGATCAGTGCGCTCTTGGTCACCAGCGTGACCGGGTGACGACACGCCAGCAACAGCTCCAGCAGCGAGCGCGTCGTACCGTGCTGGGCCTCGATCGGCTGGTAGCAGTCGGTATTGCCGGAGAGATTGATGGGCCGACAGACATAGCCGGGCTTGCACAGCTCTTCACGCAACCGATCGACCATGCTGGTCTTGGCGATCAGTCGGGTCTCGAAATCGATCCCGGGAGAGAGATCCCAGTAGGCGTGGCTGGGCCGGGCATAGCAGTAGATGCAGCCGTGCTCGCAGCCGCGATAGGGATTGAGCGAGCGATCGAAGCCCAGATCCGGCGATTGATTCCAGGAGAGCGCCTTGCGGGGCGCCTCGAACTGGACCTGGGTGGCGATCCGGTGCGGCAGCTCCTCCTGCCACCAGCCGTCGTCTTCCCGGGTGCTGTGGGTGGGCTGGAAACGGTTGTCGGGATTGTAGGTCGCACCGCGGCCTTTCATGGGGCCGGTAGGCCTGGAGGGAGACGTCATGCCAGCGACTCCTGTGAATGCTGTCTATATATACAGTATCACTGGGAACGACAAGGGAGAAAGCTGTTTAAAGAGGGAAGAGGGAAGAGGGAAGAGGGAAGAGGGA
>NZ_CEXLVS010000068.1:0-16899 GCF_982684285.1 Salinicola sp.
GCCTCTTCCCTCATGGCTTCGCCGCGCGGCTGACCGGGCGCGACCAGACCGGACGGGCTTTCGACAGGTACGTCCTGTACCCAGTCCGTGAGAAAACTGGCGACCGAGCCCACGTGCCAGATCTGCGGTCCCATGCGGCCACCCACTTCATGCACACCATCGATGACGTTCTGCCCACGCGCCAGCGCCTCTTCGCCATGAAAGAACGGGATGTTGGGCTCGTTGCGGGCGGCCGGCCGATCGATGGTGGTGCCTTCGGACAGGATCAGGCCAACCTCGTTCTCGGCCCGCCGGCGGTAGTAGGCGGCGACGTTGTCGCCAGGTATGCCCGCCGGCGAGAACGACCGCGTCATCGGCGCCATGACGATACGGTTCTTGAGCGAGAGGGATTTCAGTTGAAAGGGCCGAAACAGCGCATCGACGTTGGAAGAGGCCATGGGAATACTCCGAGTGATAAGATAGAAACCGCAGTATATGGTTTATACCTGATACCCATCGGCTACTTTCAACTCACCAGGTATCCTCGAGGAAACCGCCATACCCAATTCACCATGCCAGACGGCGGCGGCCAATTGCCCCAGCCGCGTGATTCTCGATCAGATCGCCGACAAGTGGTCGGTACTGGTGCTGGCGGCACTCTGCAGCGAGCCGCTGCGCTTCAATGCGCTCAAGCGCCAGTTGGAGGGCATTACCCAGAAGGCGCTGAGCCAAACGCTACGTCGGCTGGAGCGCAATGGCATCGTCGAGCGCCGCGTGATCGCATCGGCTCCGGTAGCCGTGGAATACCGGATCACGCCGCTCGGCCGAACGCTCGAGGCGCCTTTTCACGCGCTGCATCAATGGACGCTGCAACACCACCATGAAATCGAAAAGGCGCGAAGCGTCTACGATGCGCGCCAGCAGGCACTCGATGACGAAGCCGCGTGGGGTTAGTGTGATGTCTCACAAATATCATCCAATAATATCGGCGCCTGGCACCGCCATACCGGGTTGCGCGTCGTTGCCATAGACCCCGATATAACGCCTCCTCGCGCCTTGTCTGGCAACAACATGCATCCGATATTTCTTCGCGTTACTTGCGAGACATCACACTAGCGATCCCTTGACGACCTTACGAGGAGAGCGGTGGGCCTGCGGACCCACGCCACGAGACCAAGGCGATCCCGTCAACCGGGCTGAGGCCGGCGCTTGGCGCGCTGGATGCGCCACATGGTGACGAGGTTGGTACCCAGCGCCAGCAGTTCGGCGATGAAACCACCGATAGAGCCGATGATCAGCGCGTTGGCGAGCCAGCACAGCGCCACACCCGCCAGCAGTACCCGCATCGGCAGGCCGCGCAGCAGAAACATCGCCAGGGTGCCGAAGACGGCGGCGAGCAGCGGGAAGATGTCGTACCAGGAGTGCCAGGTCGCCACGGCGACCGCCACCGTTGCGATCAGCACCAGCCACATGAGCGGCTGGCGTCGCGGAAACCGCCGCGCCAGCCAGATCCGGACGACGACCAGGACCGACATGCCGGCGGCAACGGCCTCCCCGAACAGCAGAAAATGCACGGCGAAGGCGACGTTGGCGAAGATGAGATAGAGCAGCAGCCGATCGTCCTGACGGCTGGCGAACGCCGCGATGATGAAGCCGAGGGCGACGAACCCGCCGATTTGAGCGGCAATCCAGGTCGGGCTGTGTGCGTCCATGCGACTCCTAATGTCGGGGCAGGATTGGCGTGACAGCCCTCAAGCCTAGACGGTTCGGACCACGATCCAGGCATGGCCATCAAAGGGGCAAAGCGCCCCGTAAGATCGCAACCAAGCTCTGACTACCTACTCCATGAGTGGCGAAGATCAAATCGACCTTCTTGGTGACCGACGCTGTATCCACGTCGCTGGAGAGTATGACTGTTTCGTCGCGGTGGTCATATGGCCCGTCTCGCCGGAGAGACGCAAGCCTGTCAGCATGACTTGCCGAAAAGAGAACTCTGGCACACCACTTCCACATTGATACCGTCCGGGTCCAGCGCGTAGGCCGCGTAGTAGTGCTCGTGGTAGTGCGTTCGGACGCCGGGCGGGCCGTTGTCGGTCCCGCCCGCTTTTACTGCGGCCTGATGGAACGCATCGACGATGGCTCGATCCTGCGTCGCAAACGCCAAGTGCGTGCCAGCGCCTGGGGCCTCGTTGTCATGGATCCAGAGGCGCGGGTAGCCGTCCTTGCCGAACCCGTGACGCGTGCCCCCGGTTCGGGTGCACTCGGGTCCGACGGTGATGACCCGGACGATACCCAGCGGCGCGAGGGCCAGTTCGTAGAAGCGGCGCGATACCTCGGCGTCGCCCACGGCGAATTCGATGTGGTCGAGAATGCTCATGGTTTGCGCAGAGGCTCCAGTGGTAGGGGTTACCGGCTCGCTGGCTGATCAGACCTGGGACGCGCCACCATCGGCGAACAGCTCGACGCCGTTGATATAGCTCGAGGCATCGCTCGCCAGGAACGCCGCCGCCTTGCCGATTTCGTGTGCCTCGCCGATCCGTCCGAGCGTGCTCTTTTCACTAAGCGCTTGAATGATCTGCTCCGCGTCATCGGCCAGCATGCTGCGCAGAGATTGCGTGTCGACAGGGCCGGGACTGAGGAGATTGATCCGAACGCCGGAACCCTTGATGTCCAGAATCCAGCTTCTCACCATGGCACGCAGAGCGGCCTTGGTGGCGCCGTAGACACTCAGGCCAGGGCCGGGGTTTATCGAGGCGGTCGAGCCGATGATGACGATGCTGGACCCTTTGGGCATCAGGGGCAGCGCGCCTTGGACGGTAAACGTCACCCCTTTCACGTTGGGATTGAAAATGCGATCGAAGGTCGCTTCGGTGATCGCACCCAGTGGCGTGATTTCTCCCGTTCCGGCGTTGGCGATCAGGACATCGAGACGGCCATGCAGCGACTCGATGCGGCTAAAGAGCGAGGCGAGATCGGAGGGGTTCGACACATCGGCGGCAATGGCGACCGCGTTGTCGCCCAGGCTGGACAAGGCCTCGTCCAGCGCCTCCTGCCGGCGCCCTGTGATGACCACGCGAGCGCCCTGCTCGGCGAACTCCTGCGCAATCGCGAGCCCCAGACCGGATGAGCCACCGGTGACCAGCACGACTTTATCTTGGAATGACATGGCAATTTTCCTGTACGAGGAAGGAGACGGAAATGACCCATGTAGTGAACGCTACATGGAACGATGTGTCACGCACTTTATTTAGCGGTCGATATATAGAAGTCCTTGCTCATGCATTGGAGCTTTGACATAGCAGTCGCTACAATGCAACTTTGATCCTGCGAGGTCCCATGAACGCCAAGACCCGGCAACGTCGCCCGGCCTTTGATCGCGAAGCGGGGGTCGCTATTGCCCAGGCGCTTTTTCATGAGCGCGGCTATGACGCGGTCAGCCTTGCGGACCTGACCCACGCCATGGACATCAAGCCGCCCAGTTTCTATGCCGCCTATGGCAGCAAGGCGGCGCTGTTCGAGCGGGCCATGCTGCGCTATGCGCAGGAAAACGCCCTGCCGCTGGACGAACTTCTGGCGCCAGACCGCCCCCCTGCCGAAGCGCTTCCCGCGCTGCTGCTCGCCGCGGCCGAACAGTACGGTCGAGATAGCGTGCTGCGAGGCTGCATGATTACGGAGGGAATGCGAGCGGATGACCCGGCGGCCCGTCGGATGGCCGAGAGTCTTGCCAGCGGCGGCCTCCAGGCGATTCGTGCCTACCTCGATCAGGTCCATCCGCAGGATGCGGAGTCTCTTGCCGACTATGTGTCGGTCACCTTGCGCGGGTTGTCGGCCTCAGCCTGCCACGGCATGCCCTACGAGCGCCTGACGCAAGTCGCCCGGACCGCCGGCCGACTTATCGCGCATGAACTGGAAGCCGACGAGCCCACGACAGCTTCTTGAGCCGTGGACTCATCTCAGGATTCGTCGCTTCTCTCTCGGTGGGTCTGGCCCTAGATCGGCCTCTATCGATCCGTGATCGTCGTCCCTTCGATGGTCTCGGCGAATCCGCCACCGAATAGCCGTGCTGGCGTTTCGAAACCCGGCCGGCGTTCACCTTCGAGGACTCGGCGTGCGGCCTCAATAGCCGCCAGCGGCGTATAGGAATAGCCGTTGACGGTTTCGATCATCGAATGGGCCACCGTGCCGTCGGCTCCCGTCACCTCGGCCACGGCGCGGGCGCGATGGGCATCGCGTTGCTCAGCAGTCGGGCCGTCAGGCAGCAGCGATAGATCGCCTTCGGGGAACGCATCGCCACTGACATGTACGAACATGGCGATATTGGGAATGCCGGCAGAGTGCCAGGCGGTCACCAGATCGCCGAACGACAGTGGCGCGCACTCGACCGGCCCCTCACCGAAATCGAAGTCTCGCGGCTGCGCATCGGGGATGGGTACGAGATGGCCGTCGCCCCTCGCCATCAGACCCGCGCCGATGATCTCGCTGACGCTCATGGCGGAGCCCCGCGACATGGAGCCGGGAACCTGAAGCGCCACCCTCAGCGACCGTGGCTCGTGCACACGCTGCGCGACATGCACTGCCAGGCAATCGGTCGGCACCACGTCCCAGCCAACGCCGGGCAGCAGCATGACGCCGGCTTCAGTCGCTTCGGCGCCCAGCCGTTCCGCCAGCCGATAGACGTTGATTTCAGCAGTGATATCCAGGTAATCGACACCGGCTTCGATGCACGCCCGCATCAATGGCTCCGCCGTTTGCGCGAAAGGGCCTGCGACGTTCAGCAATACATCGATATCGGCCAGGGCCTGCGCTGCCCCATCGACGGCTTCAAATACCCGCAACGGAATCCCCAACTGCTCAGCGAGGGCGGTTAGCCTTTGCCGATTGCGCCCTGCGATCTCGAAGTCGAGTCCCAACGTTTTGGCATGCGCTGCCGCCATGCGGCCGGTATAGCCGCTCGCGCCGTAGATCAGGAGTTTTTTCATTGGGCGTGCTGCCAGTTCTTGTAGACGAATTCGAGACTGTAGCCATCGGGATCCAGAACATTGGCAGCGTAGTAGTCGGGGTCGTAATGCAGCCGGGCCCCGGGCGCACCGTTGTCGATGGCATCGTTCTTGACAGCACCGTTCTCGATGGCCGCGGCGTAGGCTGCCTCGACCTCAGCCTTGCTGTTCGCCACGAAACCGACGTGAACGGCTTTTCCTTCGACCACGCCCTCGCGCAGCCAGAAGAACATCCGGCCGTTGGCGCCGAACCCCTTGAGATCCGGATGGCCCGGCGGGCCGTCTTTGCCGTCGTAATCGAGCCGCGCCGTGATCCCCAGCGGGGCGAGCACGGCCTCGTAGAAACGGATCGAGCGTTCGATGTCGCTGACGGATAGAAAGAGATGATCAAGCATGGAGTAGCCTCGCGATTCAGACGATGTCGCCAGCGGCTACCGTAACCATTACCCTCATCGCGGGCTCAGCCGTTCCTGCCCGAAACCTGCCCGTTTCTGCTTTTTGCTTGCGCGGACGTGGGCCCAGGATCAGCATATCGCTTCAGAAGCGACCAACCGTTCGCCATAAAACGAAAAACTGCTCGCCATGAACGACCAACTGCTCGAGCTTCGCGCCCTGGCTGCCAACGCCGAGAATCGCCGTACCGAGACGGGCATCCCACGCGTGGCCATGATTCAGGGCGAGATTCCGGAGCATATGCTGGCCGCCGTCTACGAGCCGATGATCAATCTGATCCTCCAGGGCAGCAAGACGATGACCGTCGGCGACCGCACGCTGCGCTACGACCCGGCCACGTATTTCGTCATGTCGATCGAGTTGCCGGCAGTGGGCAAGGTTCATCCTACGGCTATGGGTGAGCCCTATCTTGCATTGAGCCTGACGCTCGATCCCGCAGTACTCGCGACGTTGCTGACCGACCTGCCCCCGCCCACCGAACGCAACGAAAGCGACGCAGGCTTTTCGGTGGCGGCTACCACGCCAGAATTGATGGATGCATGGCTACGCATGCTGCGATTGATGGACAGACCCGAAGAGATAACAGCCCTCGCGCCGGTGTACGAGCGGGAAATTCTCTACCGCGTTCTGCAAGGGCCTCACGGCTGGATGCTGCGCGACATCGCGGCGCCGGATACCGCCATGGCGCGCATCAGTCAGGCCATTCAATGGATCCGGCAGGATTTCGCCGAGCCGATCAGAGTGGAGGCGTTGGCGCAGAGAGCGGCGATGAGCGTGTCGGCCTTTCATCGGCACTTCAAAGCGGTGACGACGTTGAGCCCATTGCAGTATCAAAAACGCGTTCGCTTGCTTCAGGCTCGGACGCTCATGATCGCCAGTGCCAAAAGCGTTACCAACGCGGCCTTCGAAGTCGGCTATGAAAGTGCCACTCAGTTCAGCCGTGACTACGCGCGGGTATTCGGGCTCCCACCTGCCCGGGATACCGCGAGAGTTCGGGGAAAGACGAAAGGAAACGGTGTCGCGCTGGAAAGGTAAGGACACAACGTACTCTCGTCTTTTTCATTGCCTGCTAAACTTCCTGGCTCGGGCTTCACCGTTCATCTCGACTTACCGCAACAGCCCATCAGGAGAACCCCATGTCTCAGAGCGATTCCCAGACGAACATCAAGACCGAATGGATCGAGATCACCGCCGAGGACGGCAAGACCTTCAAGGCGTACCAGGCCCTACCGCACAAGGGCAAAGGCCCCGGCATCCTGTTGATCCAGGAGATCTTCGGCGTCAACGGCCACATCCGCGGCGTCGCCGAGCAGTACGCCATGGATGGCTATAGCGTGATCGCACCGGACGTATTCTGGCGCGACGAGCCGGGCGTGGAACTCGGCTACGACGGCGACGACTGGAAAGCGGCGGTGGCCCACAAGCAAGCGCTGGATTACCCGACGGCGATCAGCGATCTGCGCGCCGCGGTCAAGGCGCTGCGCGCAAGCCCCGCCTGCGACGGCCCGGTCGCTTCGATCGGTTACTGCATGGGCGGCGTGCTCTCCTACCTCTGCGGCCTGGATGCCGGCGTCGATGCGTCGATCTGCTATTACGCCGGCGGGGTGACCGAATACCTGCCGCGCGCCGACGAGCTCAAGGTGCCGGCCCAGTTCCACTTCGGCGCCGAGGATGACCATATCCCGCTGGAACACGTCGAACAGACCCGCCAGGCCTTTGCCGGCAACAGGGATATCGAAGTGCATCTGTACGGCGGTGCGGAACACGGATTCAACTGCTGGGCGCGGGCGAGCTACAACCAGCATGCATCCGCACTGGCCCATGGCCGCACGCTGACTTTCCTGGCCAGCCACACCGAGTAGTGCCTCGCCTGTGGAGGGGATAGCGGTTCGGCGCGACTCTCGAACGGGCGGGGCTGATGAGCCAAGGCCGACGAACCAGGGCCGATGAACCAGGGCAGATGAGTCAGGGCCGATGAAAATGCGGCAGCACGTGAGCGGCCAGTTCCTCGATGATGGCTTCGGCTGGCCGCTCCTCGAGACGTAGATTCAGGGCCACGTGGTGTACGCCCATCTCTCTGAGTGCATCGAACACCTCGACGAGGGCATCGCGGCCGGCACGATAGCCCAGGTCGATGGGTGTCGCCGGCGCGCCCGGATCGGGGTCGAGATCGAGACGCATCGCCTCGCCGAACCCGCGGAATTCGCCGGGCACGCTCTGTTCGACGGCGGCACGCCACATCCGGTAGCGATCGAGCTGCTGGGCCGGCTCGCGATGGTAGGTCATCCAGCCGATCGCATGACGGGCGATCCAGTTGACGCTCTGACCGCCCGAGCCGACCGCCAGTAGCGGCACGGGCGCCGGTGGCTGCGGCCGCAGCTGGAATTCCGGAGAACCCGCCTCGTGGCGGTCGGGGACGACTCGCTGCGGCGAGCCCAGCGCTTTCGCCACGACTTGCCAGTGATCCGCGAACAGCCGGCGCCGCTCGGCGACGTTCTCGCCGAAGGCGGCAAACTCTGGCGGCCGGTCGCCGGACCCCAGCCCCAGGATGAAGCGACCTTCCGAGAGCGTGGCAACCGATGCGGCCGCCTTGGCGATATGCAGGGGATGCCGCAGCGTGAGCACGATGGCGCCACTGATCAGTGCGGCCCGGCTCGTTTCCACCGCCAGCGCACCCAGCCAGCTCCACGGATCCAGGTGACCAACCGGATCGGGATAGTCGCGACTGTTGAGCGGCACGTCTCGAATCCACAGCGCGCGAAATCCGGCGTCATCGGCGAGCCTGGCCAGGCGCCGCTGTTCGACGACGTCGACCGTCGCCTGGCCGCTCGGCATCAGCGGCAGCGTCAATCCGATCGACAGCCGGTCCGGCGTCCACACACGCCGAGCGATCGCCTGTCCGACTCCGCCTGCCGCCATGACTCCCTCCTTTCCCATCGATTGACACCTCGAGGTGCGTCTCACCGGCGCGACCTCTGCCCCATGATGCCCGGAAATCGGGCGCAGGACATGATGATAGCGGCGATCCTCGCTTGTCGTTTCCCCGATCTACGACTAGGTTCCGAGGAGGCATGTCAGGATGGCATGCCGCTGGAATGAAAGACTTACCATGAATCAACAGGGATAGACGCCATGGGAATCATTGCGTGGATCATTTTCGGCCTGATCGCCGGAGCCATTGCCAAACTGATCATGCCGGGCAAGGATCCGGGTGGCTTCATCGTCACGATCATCCTCGGGATTCTGGGCGCGGTCGTTGGCGGCTGGATCGGTACCGCTCTCGGTTTCGGTGACGTTTCCGGTTTCAACTTCGGCAGTTTCGTGATCGCCGTGATCGGCGCGATCGTGCTGCTCGGCATCTATCGTATCGTGCGCAAGTGACCGGCCTGCGCCCGTGAAACCGAGGTCCGGTCGGTGGCGCTCGTCGCCACCGACCGTCGACTGTCCAGGTTCGCCCCCTACAATGTCTCCCTCAATGACAGCCTACGCTCAGTAAAAGACCTCCCATGCCTACCAACGCCCACTTCTACGAACCCAGCCGTGGCCATGGCCTGCCGCACGATCCCTTCAACGCCATCGTCGGCCCCCGCCCCATCGGCTGGGTCTCCTCCCGCAGCGCTGCGGGCCATCTGAATCTCGCGCCGTACAGCTTCTTCAACGGCTTCAACTACACGCCACCGATCGTCGGCTTCGCCAGCGTCGGCTACAAGGACCGCGTGCGCAATATCGAAGCGACCGGTGAATTCTGCTGGCAGCTGGCCACCCGTGCGTTGGCGGAGCCGATGAACGCCAGCTGCGCCGCGGTGGACCCCGAGGTGGATGAATTCGCACTCGCCGGACTGACGCCGGCCGATTCCCGCGTGGTGAGCGTGCCGCACGTGAAGGAGGCCCAGGTCGTGTTCGAGTGCCGCCTGACGCAGACGCTGCAGTTACAGTCCGCCGCCGGCGACAAGCTGGAAACCTGGATGGTGCTGGGCGAGGTCGTCGGCGTGCATATCGACCCGACACTCCTCGCAGACGGTGTCTATCAAACCGCCGCCGCCCGGCCGATCCTGCGTGGCGGCGGCCCGGCGGACTACTTCGAGATCAGCCAGGACCAGAACTTCAAGATGTACCGGCCGAGTTGACGGGTGACAGCCGCGGGTGACGTGGCGGACCCGGGCGATCTGGTGAATCCTGGCCCAAAGGTGACTCAGGATTGAGTGGCGGGCTCGTAGAATCGCCAGGTATTGCGGCCGGCACGCTTGGCGGCATACATCGCGATGTCGGAGAACCGCACCGCCTGCTCGGCATCATCGGTATCCAGCCCCACCATGGCGATGCCGATACTGACTCCGATCACGATCTCGATATCGCCCTCCACCTCGAGCGGCTTCCGGAGGCGGTGGAGAAAACGCTCCAGCACGACTTCGACATCGCTGCGCTGATTGCACCCTTCCAGCAGCACGACGAACTCGTCGCCCCCCAGCCGGGCGACGTAGTCACGCTGGCGCATCAGCCCCGCCAGGATGCCGCCGACATGGCACAGTGCGCGATCGCCGATCTGATGGCCGTAGGTATCGTTGATCTGCTTGAAATGATCGAAATCCAGCGTGATCAGCGCATGGCAGCGCTCCGGATACAGACGATGGTGACGCGCCATCACCGCCAGGCGGTGATCGAAGCCACGCCGGTTGCCCAAGCCGGTCAAGGGGTCGGTCATCGCCATCCTTTCGGCGGCATCCGCGGCTCTCTTGCGCTCGGTGACGTCGTGCGCCACGCCCTGCAGCCGCCCCGTCTCGAGCGGGCTCAGGATCAGGCTGACCCAGCGCTGCCCCTCGCCGCTGTCCAGCGCCACCTCCCACTGTCGCTCGTACCCGCCGGCCTCGTCGTCGACGGCGAAAGCGTACGTCGCACCCTCGCCGTCGCCCACCAGCGAGGCGAAAGCGACCGGATGGCGCTCCAGGTCGGTGCCGCTCGCCATGTCGAACAGTCGCCGGAAGGCGGGGTTGGCCGAGCGGACGAAGCCGGCGCTGTCTAGCTCGAAGATCCCCGCTTCCACGTTGTCGAAGATCGCCCGATAGCGACGCTCCTCGACCTCGCGCTCCAGCCGTAGCCGGCGCTCCTCGCCCAGGCTCTGGACCAGGTTGTCGATCATGGCGTTGACGCTGATGACGAGCTGACCGATCTCGTCGTCCTTGTTGCCACGCGGCGCCTGCAACTGCTGGCCGGTCTCCGCCTCCAGCTCGCTCAGCCGATGCGAGAGGCCAGTGATCGGCCGCGTAACGAACTTCACCACTACCAGCACGACACAGAAGCCGATGCCTATCAGCTGCAGCAGCAACGCGCCGCCGATGAAGTTCGAGGCCTGCGCCACGAGCTTGTCGATATAGGCCTGGTCGGGCGCCACCGTGATCCGGCAGACCGACGTTCCCGGCTCGAACGGCGAGGAGACGTCCCGGACGACACTGGCCGCCGGCTCCCCTTCCGGGTCGGCGCGACCGCTGGCGAGGGTCGTACCGTCGCTGGCATCGATGCGAACGGCGCTGACGATATTGTAGCTGAGCAGGCCGTCGGGGACCTCCTGCGCCAGCTGCCGATCCCCCAGGAAGCAGCCAATCTGGGCGGTCCGCTCCACCGTCGTCAGCAGTTCCTGCACCCGCGATTGCTGTTCCCGCTGAACGCTCTCCGCCCGCAGGTAGACGGCTAGCGCGAGGAACAGGACGCCCAGCAGCGTGACGATCAGCAGGATGATCGCCGTCGTACGCAGCGCCAGCCGGGTGTGCAGCAGCAACAACAGGCGAGACATGCGATCACTCGCTCAACGTCAGCACGACGTGCATGTCGGCGGGTACTTGGCTGCTGTCGACGTAGCCCAAGGCGTTCATGTTCTGGATGACCAACTGGTGCACGTCACCGATGGAGACGATCTGCTGCGGCGGCGATGCCTCACCGGAGAACACCAGCCGGGCCCAGTAGGAGTTGATCTCCGCCAGATCCTTGTCGACCAGTGCCCGGTAGAAGCGCGCCTTGAGCGAAGACGAATCCACCGGCAGCGCGACGTTGCCGGTGGGCAGCTTGCGATAGCGCCCCATGAAGATATTGACCACGTCGCTCCGGGTCAGCCGATCGATACCGCTGCCGGCGTTGACCACCACCGCGATGTCGGCGCTGGCGGGAACGGCGGCGACCAGGGTGGCGGAAAGGGTTGAGGCGATGAGAAGCCTTTGGACTCGGTTCATGGACATTCCCCTAGAAAATGAAGTCCAGACCGAGGCTGAAGATCGATCCCCAGCCTCCGTTCCAGTCGCTGTCGATGTCTCGCCACAAGAACCCGGGGCGCTGAACGTGAACGCGATCCAGCTGCGCCTTCAGGGCCATGTTGGCCGTGAAATCATAGCGCGCGCCCACCGAATAGGTCCGCTGCTTGAAGTCGCCCTCGCTGCCCCCCTCCCCGTCCGACGTCGTCTCGACCTGCGAATAGACCAGGTAGGGCGTGACGCGCTCGATGCGATAGCCCGCCGAGACGAACCCCGAGTCCACGGCGCCGTCGGCGCTGGTCTTGCTGCGATTCCACATCGCCTGCAGCTGAACCGGGCCGCGATCGAAGACCGCCCCCACCGAATAGAGCTTGAGACGGTCGAAGCCGAACGCACTTCCAAGAACGCCGTTGGCGGTCAGGTCGAACGAAGGATCGAATGCGCGGACCTGATCGAACTGGGCGTCGAGCTGATCCGGGGCGTCGCCGGAAAAGTCGATATTGGACTCGACTTCGGTGTAGCCGAGACGAAAGCGCCACGGCCCCGTCTCGTAGTCGACATGCCCGCCGTAGACCTTGTCGACGTCGAAATGGGCCTCGAGCCCTTTGCCGATGAACACATCCCCATCGGAGCGGCCGGTGTAGAGCTTGAGCAGCACCAGGTCGCTGCCGACCGGCTGCTTGAAAGTGACATCGACGCCATCGATGTAGGTCAGCTGAAGGGTGCCGAAATGATCCACCGGCGGCCGTACCCAGGGATAGGCATAACCGACGTAGCGCGAGTCGGAGAGCTGGTAGACATCCCAGCCCAGCCGGCCGAGGCGCAGCTGCACCCCAGGGTCCGGCCGGTAGCGCAGGAACGCCCAGCTCACTTCCGGGCTGAAATCGCCGCTGTCGTGGTAGCGGCTGATGCCCTGGACCACCGTATCGAGCTGATCGGTGAAGCGGTAACCCACCTGCGCGCCGAGCAGCGAATCGGTGCGCGCGCTCCAGCCTTGGCCAGCGCCCTTGGGCTGGCTGATATCGCGGGTGAAATCGGCCTCGTCGAGATCATTGTGAATCAGCCCCAGGGTGCCGAAGCCGCTGAACCTCAGTCGGCCATCGTCCGTCAGCGGCCGGGCCTCGGCGGCGACACTCGTCACCGACAGAATCAGCCCCAGGCAGACCGGAAGTAATCGTCTCATGCAGCGTCTCCGGCGGCGCGTTCGACCTGTCGCCGCCGCAAAGGAAAATTAGGGTTGCGGGAGACATTGTCGGCAGGCCGGTATCTTTCTGAAGGGTCGATTCGCCGAGGTACGACGATTCAGATCCCGATACCGCGGGGGCGCGGGGAACTCGGCGTGTTAGACTTTGTCATTAAACGCCCGGTGGTCAGAGCCGGTTGGCGACGCCCTATTTCTTTTTCCGGATGGAGTCAGGCGCTCAATGTCTTTGGAAGAACTGCACCTCAATCTGCGCAACCTCACGCCCGAGGACTACCCGCAGCTCAAGCGACTGATGGATGCCGTCTACGACGACATCGGTGGCGCCTGGTCGAAGCTCACGATCGACAAGTTGATCGGCGAATTCGCCGACGGCCAGATCATCATCGAGGACGACGGCAAGATCGTCGGTGTCGCGCTCACGGTGCTGGTCGACTACGACCGCTTCTCCAACCCGCACAAGTACGACGAGCTGATCGGGCATCGCGAGATCATCCTCAACGATGCCAACGGCGATGCGCTCTACGGGCTCGACGTCCTGATCGACCCGGCCTATCGCGGCTACCGGCTCGGCCGACGCCTCTACGAAGCGCGCAAGGATCTATGCCGCTCGATGAACCTGCGCGCGATTCTCGCCGGCGGCCGGATCCCCAACTACCACCAGCACGCCGACGAGATGACACCCGCCGAGTACATCGATCGGGTGGCGCGCAAGGAGTTCTACGACCCGATCCTGTCGTTCCAGCTGGCCAACGATTTCCTGGTCAAGCGCCTGCTGACCAAGTATCTGCCCGAAGACGAGAAGTCGATGGGCTACGCCACCCTGCTCGAGTGGAACAACATCCTCTACGAACCGGCCAGCCGGATCATCGAGACCCGCCGCACCCAGGTTCGCGTCGGCGCGGTGCAGTGGCAGATGCGCGAATTCGACTCGGTGGAGGCGGTGCTCCAGCAGGTGGAGTTCTACGTCGACGCGATCTCCGACTACCAGAGCGATTTCGCGGTCTTCCCGGAGCTGTTCAACACCCCGCTGATGGGGCTGACCGACCAGACCGACCAGGTCGCCGCGATCCAGTTCCTGGCCGGCTTCACCGAGCGCTTCAAGACCGAGATCTCGCGCATGGCGATCTCCTACAACATCAACATCGTGGCCGGCTCGATGGTCGAACTGGGCGAGGATGGCAAGCTCTACAACGTTGCCTACCTGTGCCACCGCGACGGCGAGATCGACCGCCAGGCCAAGCTGCACATCACCCCGCAGGAGCGGCGCGACTGGGTGGTCGAGGGCGGCGACGAGCTGCAGGTGTTCGAGACCGATGCCGGCCGCGTCGGCATCCTGATCTGCTACGACGTCGAGTTCCCCGAACTGCCGCGGCTGCTGGCCGAGCAGGACATGGACATCCTGATCGTGCCGTTCTGGACCGACACCAAGAACAGCTACCTGCGCGTGCGCCACTGCGCCCAGGCCCGCGCCATCGAGAACGAGTGCTACGTGGTGGTCTGCGGCAGCGTGGGCAACGTGCCCTCGATCGAGAACCTGGACATCCAGTACGCCCAGTCCTCGGTGTTCTCGCCGTCGGACTTCGCCTTCCCCCACGATGCGGTGCTGTCGGAAACCACCCCCAACACCGAAATGGTGATGTTCTCCGATCTCGACCTGACCAAGCTCAAGCTGGTGCGCTCCGAAGGCGCGGTGACCAATCTCAAGGATCGCCGTCTCGACCTGTTCGATCTGCGCCTGCGCGACTGGTCATGGAAATCCGGGGCGCGCCAGGAAGAGACCTGATCCATGGGCTTGCGGAGCGGTTCGTGGAAAGCCTGGTGGGGCCGCCGGCGCGACGCTCGCCAACGCTCGCGCCAGCCGTTCGACCCGGAGGCGTGGCGGCCGATACGCCACGGCCTGCCGCTGCTGGCTGATCTCGATGATGCCGATGCCGAGCGTCTCGGCCCGCGCGCCTGGCAACTGCTGCAGAGCAAGCGCTGGGTGGCCGGTGAGGGAGTCGAGCTCGACGACGCCGCCCTGCTCGCCATCGCCGCCCAGGCCAGCCTGCTCACCCTGGGCTGGTCGGACCGCGACGCCAGCGCCGCCTTCGACAACGTCACCGAGATCGTCCTGCTGCCGGACGCCTTCCATCGCCACGTCGAGGAGATGGACGACTTCGGCGTGATGCACGAATACGTCGACGAGCGCGCCGGGGAAACCTCCTGGCGCGGCCCGGTGGTACTGGCGATCCCCGACGTCGCCGACAGCGGCGACTACACCGGCTACAACGTCATCATTCACGAATTCGCCCACAAGCTCGACCTGGGCAACTCGCAGGATGTCGACGGCTTTCCCCCGCTCGCCGCCAACAGTGATGTCACCGCCCAGGAGTGGCATCGCATCTTCACCGCGGTGTGGGACGACCTGCAAGCCCACCTCGCCCGCGACGAACCCACCCCCATCGACGACTACGCCGCCACCCACCCCGGCGAATGCTTCGCGGTCTGCTGCGAACTCTTCTTCACCGCCCCGGATCAACTGATCGATATCTACCCCGAGCTCTATGATCTGCTGAAGCGCTACTTCCGACAGGAAACGCTGGCGCGGTTCGAGCGGAGGCAGACGGCTGGGGTCGATCAGCCGCAGGATTGATCCTTCACTACTCCCCGATGCTTATCGCCCCGTATCAGTTACCGCGTCCTACTGACCATCGCGACCAAGCCAACCCTGACTAGAGAATTGGTCTCAGAGGCGTTACTCGGAGAAAACATTGGTTTACATTGGTGCAGATACTAACTAGGCGGTGCGGCGAGAAAACGCGGCTAGGGGAATGGCATAAAAAGATCAAGGCGGCTTGCGACCCAAAGTAGCCATGTTGGAAAGGCTGCCTGCACGCTCATCGGTGTTATGCAGCTGGCACTATGATTGGTGTTATATGGCCAAGCTATACTTAATATATCGATTTTTCAGTATGTTATGGAGTGAACAGTGCGCAGTATAACATTATTGAACTCGCGTGCGCGTTCAAGTCAATAAACGAGCGCGCTGTCTAATACCTGTTATAACTTAGGATAGTGATGAGCAGTTTCTCGAAGCTAGATGATAATGCTTTTCTTTTATCTGTGTTGAAAGACGGAGAGGAAGCATTTTCTGAAATTAAAATCGATAGGCTAGCCACAGAGATTCCTGAGGATATTGAGTTAACTGAATATCAGTATTATGTCCAGAAAGTTGGGTTTTACCTGGTGCATACAATTTCTTGGTGTAAACAACTTGATTTGGCAATCGACCTTCTATCGAACTTTGATTATTCGAAGAAAAATGCATCTAGGGCAGACCATCTAATCTACAATATTGAAAACTACCTAATCAGAATCAAGTCAGTGCACGACAGGATTCTTCAGCTTGTAAATGCCGTATTTCACTTGTGTATTAACGAAGCGAATGTTAATCACGGAGTTATTGTTAGCAACTACAAAGTCCAGCACCGCTCCGAAATACACAAGTCAGTGAAAAGTATTAGCAAGTACCTTAATGAGCACGAGCAAATCAGGCATACCCTCATTCATCGGCATTCATTGATAGATAAGAATCTCAAGAAAATTGAACTGTTTTACCTGAACAACTTTGAGCACATTGACGATGAAGAGAAGGTAAAAGCCTACAAGTATGTGCGGTCCGACCATTTGAAAAGATATATTGCCGATAAAAAGAAAGAATTCAGCCTCATAAACAGCTCACTTTTCAAGCTCATTGATGAGTTGTTCATCTTGCTCAAACCTGAATATGAAAGGCAGAAGAAGATTGTTGGGTGAAAGTTATAGCAAGGCGCTGCTGTCGGACAAGTTTTCCGCTGCGCTACAAACTTGCCGCAGAGCGCGGCGTTATGTGTGCACTTGAATTGGAGTGCGTATGGAATTAATCAATATAGATGAAGAAGCTCCGGACACGCTCTACATATTTGTAAACCAGTTCAATCCTATTACACATCATAATTTTAACCTCACTAAATCTTTTTTCTCGGGGGCAGCCGCTTCATGCTTTGAT
>NZ_CEXLVS010000069.1:0-16818 GCF_982684285.1 Salinicola sp.
TCACTGCACCGGAGTCGATCGCCGCTCGGTCTGCACCCTGGCCTGCAAGTGGACCTTCGACCCGCGCCCGGATCGCGGCTGGGATCGGGAGTTCCTCGCCCAGATCGACATGGCGGATGTGCTCGAGAAAGCCGCGCTTCCCGATCGCGCCGCTGCCGTGGGCGAGCCGCTGGGGCGACTGAGCGAGGCGGCTGCGGCCGAGCTCGGACTCACCACCGACTGCCTTTTCGCCGTCGGCATGATCGACGCCTACGCCGGCGCCATGGGCACGCTGGGGCGCAGCCTCGACGCGCACTCGGCGCATCGGCTGGCGGTGATTGCCGGCACCTCGACCTGCCATATCGGCGCCCAGCCGGAACGCCGCGAAGTTCCCGGCGTGTGGGGGCCCTACCCGGGCGCCCTGTGCGACGGATTCGTCGCCAACGAAGGCGGCCAGAGCCTGACCGGCGCGTTGCTGGATCACATCGTCGCCCTGTTCGGCGCGGGCCGCGAGTTCGGCGACGATCCCCACGGCGCGCTTTCGGAACTGCTGCTGGAGCGGCTGGTAGAGGGCGATCCGGCCCCGGACCTGCACGTTCGCCCGGACTTCATCGGCAATCGTTCGCCGCTGGCCGACCCCGAGATCCGCGGCGCCATCGTCGGCCTCACGCTGGAGTCGCCCAGAGAGACTTTCATCAAGGTGTACTGGGCCGCGGCGACGGCGCTGGTCTACGGGACCCGCGCCATCATCGAGCGCATGAACGCCAACGGCTATGCCATCGACACGCTCCATCTCAGCGGTGGCCACAATCGCTCCCCGCTGCTGCGCAAGCTCTACGCCGACGGCACCGGCTGTCGCGTGGTGCTGTCGGAAGCGCCGGAACCCGTGCTGCTGGGCGCCGCGGTAGCCGCCATGGCATCTCGGAGGGAAGGGGATCTACTGGCCGTTGCTCGTGAACTTGCGCCCAGCGAAGGTTTGCTCGAGCCCGATCCGACGACCAGGGAGCTCCACGAGAGACGCTATGCCGCGTTTCGCGATCTGTTCGGTGGACGCCTGGACTGAGCGCGAGACGAGGCGCCCGCGCCAGGCGTGCGGCGATCAGCCCATCGCCGCCACCGGCTTGCGGCGATGGCAGGTCTCGGCGTGGTCGTTGACCATGCCCACTGCCTGCATCCAGGCGTAGACGATGACCGGACCGACGAACTTGAAGCCGCGTTTCTTGAGCGCCTTGGAGATATCGACAGAGAGCGGTGTCTGGGTGGGAACCGAACCGTCGCTGCCGATAGAGTCCTGGATCGGCCGCCCACCGACCATGCTCCACAGGAACTCGGAGAAATCTTCTCCGTTGTCACGCATGGCGAGATAGGCACGCGCGTTGCCGATCGTCGCTTCGATCTTGGATCGCGAGCGGATGATGCCCGCGTTACCCATCAGCCGCTCGACGTCGTGCTCGTCGTATCGGGCGATCCGTTCGGGATCGAAGGCTTCGAACGCTTCGCGAAAGGCGTCGCGCTTCTTGAGAATGGTGAGCCAGGAGAGCCCCGCCTGGAAGCCGTCCAGGATCAGTTTTTCCCACAGCGCGCGGCTGTCGTACTCCGGCACGCCCCACTCCTCGTCGTGGTACTCGGCATTCAGCGGGTGGGTCTGGGCCCAGGCGCAGCGCGGCAGGTCGGGATTTGGCTCGGTCATGCTCGGATCTCGTCGGTGGCGGGAAGTGGGTCAATTGTGACATCCCCGCGCGAGGGATTTAAGTTGCTCCGAGTCTGAGTCAGCGGTTACGGGAATCACGCCCTCGCACAGAGGCCACGTACCGATATTGACGCTCACCACACCATCGACAAGGCCTGCACGGATTCATTTCAGGCATTGCGTCGAAAAATACACTGAAAAAACGATCTATCACGTTTTCGTGATGAATCACCGTTTATCTCACAGGTAACTTCATCATCAGTTGGATCAGACGACCAACGTCAACCGATGACAATGGAGTTGCCTTATCATGAGAATTCAAATCCTCTCCGCGCTTGCACTGGCCTTTGTACTGCCGCTTTCCGCTCAGGCCAATAGCGCCATGGCAGAGGCCGCCTTCGAGAAAAATCGCGAGATGCTGAGCGCACCCATGAGTGGTGCTGATGCGTCGACAGGGGGAGGCCACAATGCCAGAGTGACCGTCAGTGGCCACAGCGACGCGGCCAATAATGCTCTCCAGCAGGTAGCCCAGAGCACGCACCGAATCACGATGGTCATGTCCGGTACCGGCACGCTTTCCGCCAACGGCCAGAGCGCGGCCGCCAGCTCGGCTCTCACGGCCGTCAACGGAGGTTGAACAGGAATCCGGATTGGGGCGCGAAGAAACCGATAGTTCTCGACCGAGATCGAACCGTGATTTCCGGATATTTCGCTCGAGTCATTGCAATCATCATCAAGAACACCCGGTAGTGGGCTTTTTTCACATCAATGGGCCACGCATTCCATGGGAATTCGTGGACCATGAGTCTTTTACTCGGGTGCCCGAAGCTGAAGTAAGTGGCACCCTGTTTTCTGTTATCGAAGCACGCCGTGCGGATCGATCACGAATTTCTTGGCCGCGCCGCCGTCGAAGTCGGCGTAACCCTGCGGCGCCTCATCCAGCGAGATGGTCTGCACGTTCACCGCCTTGCCGATCTGGACCCTGTCGTGAAGGATCGCCTGCATCAGTTGGCGCTGATAGCGCATGGCCGGCGTCTGGCCGGTGTGGAACGACATCGCCTTGGCCCAGCCGAGGCCGAACTTCATCGAGATGTTGCCGTGCTTGGCGTCTTCGCTCTCGGCGCCCGGATCTTCGGTGACGTAGAGCCCCGGGATGCCGACCCGGCCGCCGGCCTGGGTGATCTCCATGGTGGCGTTGAGCACCGTCGCCGGCTGCTCGTGAGAATGGTTGTGACCATGGCAGTTGGCTTCGAAGCCCACCGCATCGACCGCGGCATCCACCTCCGGCACGCCCAGCACCGACTCGATCAATTCCGACATGCTGGCGTCCTGCTTGAGATCGAGACCTTCACAGCCAAAGCTGCGCGCCTGATCGAGGCGCTTGTCGTTCATGTCGCCGACGATCACGCAGGCCGCGCCCAGTAGCTGGGCGGAAACTGCTGCTGCCAGCCCCACCGGGCCCGCGCCGGCGATATAGACCGTCGACCCCGGCTGGACACCGGCGGTCACGCAGCCGTGGAAGCCGGTGGGGAAGATGTCCGAGAGCATGGTGAGATCGAGGATCTTCTCCATCGCCTGCTCCTTGTCGGGAAAGACGAGCAGCTGGAAATCGGCGTAGGGCACCATCACGTACTCGGCCTGACCGCCGACCCAGCCGCCCATATCGACATAGCCGTAGGCGCCACCGGCGCGGTCGCCGTTGACGTGCAGGCAGATATGGGTATCGCCGCGCTTGCAGTTGCGGCAGCGGCCGCAGGCGACGTTGAACGGCACCGAGACGATGTCGCCCTTCTTGATGAACTCGACGTCGCGGCCGCACTCGATCACCTCGCCGGTGATCTCGTGGCCGAGCACCAGCCCTTCCGGCGCCGTGGTTCGGCCACGCACCATGTGCTGGTCGCTGCCGCAGATGTTGGTGGTCAGAATCTTGAGGATGACGCCGTGATGGCACTGGCGGCTGCCGAGCGCCAGCTCAGGGAAAGGGATGCTCTCGACGGCGACCTTGCCGGCGCCGCGAAAGACGACGCCTCGATTGGCGGGTGAAGACATGGTGTGAACTCCTGGGTCTGGTCTCGGAATGCCTTGCGTCGTGCCGCTCTGGCGACGACATCGAAATGAAGGCGCGAGACCAGACTAGGAGTTACCTCGATGGTGAAACGGTCTCGTCACGCCACCGAATGACGCTGCGACGACAGCCGCCAGGTCCAAAGGTCTAACACTTGCAGCTCTTTGCTCTTTGCTCTTTGCTCTTTGCTCTTTGCTCTTTGCTCTTTGCTCTTTGCTCGTAGCTCGTAGCTCGTAGCTCAGAAATCGATGACGACTTTACCCCGCGGCTTCGAACAGCATGACAGGATGAAGCCCTCGGCTTCGTCCTCCTCGGTGATGCCGCCGTTGTGCTCCATCTCGACCTCGCCCTCGAGCTTCATCACACGACAGGTACCGCAGATCCCCATCCCGCAGGCTTTGGGAATATGCAGTCCCAGCTTGGCCGCCGCCGAGTGAATGGTGTCGTTCTCGCTGACCCGGATACTCTTGCCACTGCCGGTGAACTCGACCGGCATCAGCGTCGCCGTGTCGACCTCCTCGGCGTCGGCTTCGGCCTGCTCGGCCAGTTCCAGCACGTCCTCCTGAACGCTCAACGGCGTCGCGCCGAAGGACTCCTGGTGGTAGCTGGACATGTCGAAGCCATCTTCCTGCAGCACCTGGCGCACCGCCTTCATGAATGGCGCCGGCCCGCAGCAGAACACTTCCCGCTCGAGATAGTCGGGCGCCATCAGCGTCAGCATCTGCCGCGTCAGATAGCCCCGGAAACCGGACCAGGCCTGGCTGAGCTCGTCGCTGCGCTCGCACACGATATGCAGGCGGAACTCCGGCAGGCGCGAGAACATGTGCACCAGCTCACGGTGGTAGATGATGTCGTTGGGCGCCTGAGCGCAGTGGATGAACTCCAGGTCGACGGCGGCATTGGTATCGAAGAACCAGCGCGTCATCGACATCAACGGCGTGATCCCGACGCCGCCCGACAGCATCAGCACTTTCTCCGCCGGGTGATCGATGACGTTGAAATCGCCCACCGGCCCGTGCACCACCATCGGGTCACCGATCTTGAGATTGTCGTGCAACCAGTTGGAGACCTGCCCCCCCGGCAGCCGCTTGACGGTGATCGAGAAGCTGTAGGGAATCGAGGGGGAGCTGGAAATCGTATAGGAACGCATCACCGGCTGACCGGCGATCTCTAGCTCCAGCGTGACGAACTGCCCCGGCTTGAAGAAGAACATCACCGGCTGGTCGGCCATGAAACAGAACGTTCGCACGTTCCAGGTTTCCTGAATGACCTTGACGCACCGCACCTGATGTCGGCCGTTGGTCCAGGTTTGCGTATTGACCGGATTGAAGAATTGCATCGTCACCGCACTCGATCGGGGAAATGGCCAGGGCGAGAACGCCGATCCGCACAGCCGCTTCCGGTGAATTACCATCCTCAGCGGATTCTGCGCACGCCGACGCGGACCGACTTGCCTATCAACGACACGGGCATGCCAACCACCCCCAGGTGCTGCCAAAACCTCGATGCCGATACGAAAATTGACTCGCCGTGACACCCGCGCAGCTTCCTGGGCGCCAGGGTATCGACAGGTGACTTCCCGGTGAGCATTTGTGCCTGGCGGTCGGCCTGGCATCGACGAGTGTCGCGGCTGGACAACTTCCAAGCTATCGCCTGAGCGACACTCCGCCGAACGGATCGAATCGCTACCGACTAGCCACGCGCCGCCACACCCAGGTCGATCCCGCCAATGGGCTCGGGAAAGACCCACACTCTATTGTTTGATGAGGATGCGACCATGTCACCACTTCCACGCGACAGCCTGGATGACGCTCTCAGCGCGACCCGCAAGGCCGTGGCGGATATGCTGGATCAGCGTGACCCGACCTATTCGCTGCCCCAGCCCTTCTACAACGACCCGCGGCTGTTCCAGGTCGACATGGAGGAGATCTTCGAGAAGCAGTGGCTGTTCGCCGGCATGAGCTGCGAGATCCCCGCCAAGGGCAACTACTTCAAGCTCGAAGTGGGCAGCAACTCGATCATCGTTCTGCGCGGTGCCGAAAACAAGATTCACGCCTTTCACAACGTCTGTCGCCACCGCGGCTCGCGCCTGTGTCTAAAGGACAAGGGCAAGGTGGCCAAGCTGGTCTGCCCCTACCATCAGTGGACCTACGAACTCGACGGCCGGCTGCTGTTCGCCGGCAGCGACATGGGTACCGAGTTCGACATGAGCGCCTATGGCCTCAAGCCCGTGGCGGTGAAGAGCGCCGGCGGCTTCGTGTTCATCAACCTGAGCGAGGACCCGGAGCCGATCGACGACTTCCTGGTCTCGCTGGAGCACTATCTCTCGCCCCACGAGATGGACAACGTCAAGGTCGCGGTGGAGTCCAACATCGTCGAGCGCTGCAACTGGAAGCTGGTGATCGAGAACAATCGCGAGTGCTACCACTGCAACGGCGCCCATCCCGAACTGCTCAACTCGCTGATCGAATTCGACGATACCGACGACCCCCGCTCCACCGGCGAGTACCGCGATCTGGTCGCCCGCAAGCAGGCCGACTGGACCACCTGCGAGGTACCGTGGCAGCTGGCCCGATTCGGCAAGCGCAACCGTCTCACCCGCACCCCGCTGATCGACGGCATCGTCTCGATGACCATGGACGGCAAGCCAGGCTGCAACAAGCTGATGGGCCATATACCCAATGCGGACATGGGCTCGCTGCGCATCCTCCACCTGCCCAACTCCTGGAACCACTTCATGGGCGACCATGCCGTGGTCTTCCGCGTGCTGCCGCTGGGTCCGCAGGAGACGCTGGTCACCACCAAGTGGCTGGTGCACAAGGATGCCGTCGAAGGGACCGACTACGCCCCCGAACGGCTGCGCCAGGTGTGGGACGCCACCAACGATCAGGACCGCCGCCTGGCCGAGGAGAACCAGCTCGGCATCAATTCCCGCGCCTATCAGCCCGGCCCCTACTCGCAGACCTACGAGTTCGGCGTCATCGATTTCGTCAACTGGTACAGCGAGACACTGAGGGCCAACCTCAGTGTCGAGACATCGCCCCAGTTGCAGGTCGCCTCGCAGTAACGCTGCACGGCTTGAGCGGCAAGCGATCCACGCTTTACCGGTCATCCACCCATGAAAAAGGCGCTTCCCGAAGGAGGCGCCTTTTTGCTGGTTGCCAGGAGATTCGCGAACTAGAACTCCACCGTTGCCGACAGCTTGAACGTCCGCGGCTCTCCCTGAACCAGCGTCTGGGAACCGGTCGTCGCGGCAGACGCCCAGTAATCTTCGTCGGTGACGTTGTCGACCCCGGCCCGCCAGATCAGGCTGGCCTCGTTGAGGGGCATGGTGTAGCGGAAGCCGAGATCGAGACGATTCCAGGGATCGACCTCGAGGTTATTGGCCTCATCGACGTACTGCGAGCCGGTGCGGATGAACCGGCCGGTCGCCGTGAGCCGGTCCATGTGGGGGATATCCCACTCACCGCCCAGCACATAACGATAGGTCGGCACACCAGGCGCGTCGTTGCCATCGTTCTCACCATTGGTGGTATTACTGAGTTCCGGATCCATGAAGGTGGCACTCGCCAACACGCGCACGCCTTCCAACGGCACTCCATAGCCACTCAACTCGATGCCGCGGTTGCGTTGCTCGCCGTTGTAACCGGCAGTGTTGTCCTCAATGCTGACCTGCGGCTGCTCGACCTGGAACAGGCTGATGCCACCGCCGATATTGCCGTAATCGAACTTGGCACCAATCTCGTCCTGCTTCGAGCGCACGATACCCAGTATTTCATTGGGATTCGTCAGGCTGGGATAATTGCTCTGGCTGGGCGCCGTTTCCCCCTGCTGCAACGCTTCGATATGGTTGGCGTAGAGCGAAATGCTGTCCGTCGCCTTGTAGACGATGCCGTAGATAGGCGTGACGCGGGATTCCGTGAAACGACTGTCGCGAACGCCAGTGTTGCCGTTGTAGTTGTTGACTTCGATTTCCTGATAGCGACCGCCAAGCGTCAGCAACACACGATCATCGAAGACTCCCAACGTATCGGACAAGGACACGCCGTTGTTGTAGGTGCGCCCCGTTGTCGTCGGGTCACCAAGATCGCCGCTAGGGAAGTTGGGCTCACGAATGGGAACATCGACCGGATCATAGATATTGGTCGGTGCGCCGGTAAAGATGCCATCGAAGGCGACATCCTTGCGGGAGTAGACGCTGGAGTACCCCAGATTAACCTGATGGGAGACCGGTCCGGTGTCCAACTGCCCGCGCAAACCGACTTGGCTGGCGAAGGTCTCCGACTGATAAGCCGTATCGAGCTGGGAAACCGTGGCATCTCCATCTTCATTGATCACGCTAGGTGAGCCCGCAAGGCTCCGCTCGTGGGTACGATTCCCCCCGATTGCGGCATAACCGGTCCAGGAATCGCTGAAATCGTACTCGCCACGCAGCATGGCGAAATTGGTTTCCAGGCTCGCGCGATTCCAGCTCGGCGTGTAGTTGCTGTCGGCACTCGGCACCGACGGAACGGCGTCACCGGTGTAATTGGCCAGGTTCACATTCAGGCGGCCGCCATCGATGACGGATTTCTGGTGACCGACGTCCAGCGATGCCCGAGCACGATCGCCTCGGTAATCCAGCCCTATGATCGCGGACGTATTCTTGCGGCTTTCGTCATCGATCGCCATATCGCCACGGCCGCGATTGATACTGGCCCGAATCCCATATTCATTCTGATCGCCGAAGCGCCGACCCACGTCGAGTTCGGTCTCGCCGTAGCTATCCGACTGATATCCCGTGGAAATTCGGGTGATCGGCTCGTGGGTCGCCCGCTTGGGCTCGATGTTGACCGCGCCGCCAACGCCAGTGCCGCCGGCCGGCACGCCATTGGCGAACGCACTGGCACCTTTGAACAGTTCGACCCGCCCCATCATGCTGGTGTTGATCAGCTGGCGTGGCAGTACGCCGTATAGCCCACCGTAGGAAATATCGTCACCGTACAGGTCGAAGCCGCGGACCTTGAATGACTCCGAGTAGTTGCCGAACCCCTTACCCACCATCACCGAGGCATCGTTTTGCAGCACGTCACCCAGCGTGTCGGCTTGCTGGTTCTCGATCAGCTCATCGGTATAGCTGATGACGTTGAACGGCACGTCCATGGCGTCCTGCTCGCCCAGAACCCCGATCCGACCACCGGCCGCGACCTGCCCGCCCGCATAGGCCGGCGGCGGTGTATCGCCTTGGGTCAGGATCGCCTGGCTGGTGACAGTGACCGTATCGAGGGACTGACTATCGCCAGGATTGCCTTGGGCCCAGCTCGTGGTGACGACAGGTGGCGCGCTCATGGTCACTGCAACAAAAGCCAACCTGCCGAAGAGACGTCTGTTCTCGGGAGACGCGATACCTGAGTTCATTAGCCTTGGACCTATCGATATGGGGCGGGCGGAGTATAAAGCGGGCCCATTCTATAGCGTCCCGAGATCAATATGAATAGAAACGAGAATCATTATTGAGTTACGTATGACGCCAGATGTCGCAAGCCAGGCGTCATACAACAAAAAGCCCGGCATTGGCCGGGCTTCTGTTCATGGCAGAGGTTCAGTGCAGAAATTGTTTACCAACGGTATTTCAGACTGCCGATGACGCTACGAGATTCGCCGTAATAGCACCAGTAGTCACAACCGCTGACGTACTCTTTATCCGTCAGATTGGTGACGTTGACCTGAGCGGTCCAGTGCGAGTCGATCGCGTAGCTGGCCATCGCATCGTAAAGCGTATAGGCCGGCACTCGGGTATCGCTGTACTGAGGCGAATCCACGCTGGTACCGATGTACCGAGCGCCTGCGCCCAGACCCAGCCCGTCGAGCGGGCCTTGATCGAAGTCGTAATCCAGCCACAGCGATGCCTGATGACGCGGGATCAAACCGGCGCGTAGATCATTCAATGTGTCGCTCACGTCGACCGTGACGTCGGTGTAGGTGTAAGCCGCCGTGACCTGAAGGTTGTCGGTCACGTAACCCACCCCTTCCAGCTCGAACCCGCGCGAATGACGCTCCCCGCCCTGGTTGCTGGAAGATCCGCCGCTGGGGTACAACGTGTCGCTCTCCTTGAGATCGAAGACCGCGGCCGTCACGTAGCCATCCAGCCACTCCGGGGCATACTTGAGACCCAGTTCCCACTGCTCGCCTTCGCTGGGCTGGTAAGCGTCTCCATCGAGATCGTTGCCGATATTGGGTGTGAACGATTCGCTGTAGCTCAGATAGGGCGACAGGCCATAGTCACCGAGATACATGACGCCGCCGGTATAGGACATCTGGGTATCGTCGTAGCTCTGATCGTCGCCACCGTCCTGCTTGTTGGTGACGTCGACGCTATCGTGGCGCGCGCCCGCCAGCAGAATCCAGCGGTCATAGAGACGCAGTTGATCCTGAACGTAGAGACCGATCTGTTCCTTGCCCTGATCGTAATAGGCCGAAGCGCCGGGCCTCCCCGAGCCGCTATCTTGGGGATCAAAGATATCGATCTGGTCGTAGACAAAGTTATCGCGGCTAAGGTAGTCCGCATCCAGGTGCTGATAATCCAGCCCCACCAACAGCGTGTTCTCGGTGTTGTCGGTGTACCAGGTGCCGATCATGCGGTTATCGATGGTGAAGGCGTCGTAGCTACCGTCGCGGTAGGTCAGTCCCCGCTGAGCGTTACGATCATCGAGCATGTACGACGGATAAGCCGTGCGCAGGAAGAGATCCAGGGAGGCGAACCGTGCGTTCTGCTGAAATTCCCAGGTATCGTCGATGGTGTGCTCGAGCTCATAGCCGACGGCAATCTGTTCGTGCTCGAGCCTGTCGTTATCGTTGTCACCGAGATCGGTATCGCGATCGACTTTGCCGAATGGCGTGTCGTTGACGGAACCGTAGGGCAGATAGAACACGTTGGCCGGCGTACCGTGATCGCGCTGATAGCTGGCCAGCAGCGTCAGCGTGGTGTCGTCGGAGAGATCGATCGCCAGACTGGGCGCGAAGTAGACCCGCTCGTTATCCGTGCCGTCGAGCTCGCCGTCCTGATCGCGGAATAGCCCGACGAAGCGATAACGCACGTCGCCGCTTTCGCTGGCCGGACCGGAGGTATCGATCCCCACCTGGCGATGGCCCTTGTTGCCCCCCTGAATCTCGAACAGACCTTGTGCTTCCTCGGTGGGTCGCTTGCTGATGGCGTTGACGATACCGCCGGGAGGCGCTTCGCCGTAGAGAATGGAGGCCGGCCCCTTCAGGAAGTCGACGCGCTCGAGACCAAAGGGCTCGGTCTTCCACCACAGATACCCCGCCTCTCTGAACAGACGCAGTCCGTCCTGATAGGTGGAGTCCTCCCCCGCAAACCCTCGGAAGAAAAACCAGTCAGCCTTGGCGTCGTTCCCGTAGGGTGCCGACAATGCGCCGGCACGATAGCGTAAAACCTGGTCATACTTGTTGACCGCGCGTCTCTCCAACTCGGTATCGGTGACCACAGAGGCCGAACGCGGCGTCTCCAGCAGCGGCGTGTCGACCTTGAGCGCCGTGCTGGTGACCACGACGGTATCATTGTTGGTGGTTGGCTCTTGGGCAAGTACGCTTCCCGTACAAGCCAAAAGCAGCATGCCGCTCACGGCGGCGAGAGTGTTCCCTGGATTCATCGGATCGAATGCCCGTTTATCACGTTGTAGGAGCCGGCAGCCGTCGGCCGGGCGTTTGTTATCGACAGTATTCTAAATGACAATCATTGTCATGTGTATTCAAGTAGGAAGTACTTCCTCTCTTTATTGATAACGATTGTCATTCGATCTACCATCACCGCCCGTAGCCGCATCCGGCGCCGCGTTTCTGGCCGGATGAGCGCCGTGCCACTCTCCTCCGTCGCCAGGAAACCGTCACTTTGTCGCGTGTTCGCTCTTTTCCAGCTCTCCTCGCACTTGCGGTTGCCTTGCTGCTGGGGACGAGCACCGCGCTGGCGGACGCCCCGGCCGACGCCGATTCGAAACCGTTGCGAATCGCGGCCGCCAACTGGACGGTCGTCGAGACCCTCATCGCCCTGGGGGTCGAACCCTACGCGGTGTCGGACATCCCCAACTACAACGCCTGGGTCAAGGCACCGGCGATCCCCGCTTCAACCTTGGACATGGGACTGCGCAACGAGCCCAACCTCGAACTGCTGGCCCAGGATCCGCCCGACCTGCTGATGACGAGCGCCCTGTTCTCCCGCGACAACGCCCGCCTGGAGCGGCTGATGCCGGTCAGGATGATCGACAACTTCTACACCGACCGGCCCTATTACGGGGCGACGCTGGCGATGACCCGCGAGATCGCGAGGCTGACCGGCCGGCGGCCGCAGGCCGAGGCCCTGATCGCCGAGACCGATGCCGTTCTCGAGCGCGCCGCACAGGCCCTGCAAGGGAGGAAGACGCCGCTCTATCTGGTGCAGTTCAGCGATGCCCAGCACGTCCGAGTGTTCGGCCAGGGCAACATGGTGGGTACGCTGTTCTCCCGTACCGATCTCACCAATGCCTGGACCGGTCCGACCAACTCCTGGGGCTACGCCAGCATCCCGATCGACCGGCTGGCCGAGCGTCCCGAAGCGCGCATCGTCGTCATCGAGCCTTATCCCAGAGGCGTGGAAGAGGCCCTGCACGACAATCAGATCTGGCAGCACCTGCCGGCGGTCCGCGCGGGGCGGGTGAGCTTCATCGATCCCATCTGGCCTTACGGCGGACTGATCTCACTACAGCGCCTGGCTCGTTCGCTGGTCGAGGTCGGCACCCAGACCCCCATCTCCGACGCGGCTCCCGACTCGTCCGTCGAGGGCCAGGCGCCATGACGCTTCGCGCGCGGTCACCCGCCTGGTTCGCCCTTATCCTGCTGCTGCTGGCGATCTGCCTGGGAGCCGCGACCCTGCATACCCGGTTCGGCGATCTTTCCGGGCACTGGTGGCAATCCATCGTTGCCCCCGACGACGACCGGATCCGCCAGATCGTGATGCACTACACCTTCATGCCGAGGCTGCTGGTGGCGCTGCTGGGCGGCGCGGCCCTGGCCCTGGCGGGTTGCCTGATGCAGCAGGTGTTGCGCAACCCGCTGGCGTCGCCGGCGACGCTGGGCGTCACCAGCGGTGCGCAGCTGGCGCTGGTCGTCGCGACGCTGTGGGCGCCGAGCTGGATGCTGGCCGGGAGGGAATGGATCGCCCTGGCCGGCGGCATCGCGGCGATGCTGCTGGTCTTCGCGCTCTCCTGGAAGCGGCGTCTGGCGCCGATGGTGGTGGTGCTCTCCGGAATGGTGGTCAGCCTCTATTTCAGCGCCATCAACAGTGCCCTGCTGCTGTTCCATCAGGAGAGCCTGTCGGGACTGTTCATCTGGGGGTCGGGAGCGCTGGCCCAGGATAGCTGGCACGACACCCGCTTCCTGCTGCTGCGCCTGGGTATCGTGGTGGTGGTGGCACTGCTGCTGCTGCGGCCGCTGGCGCTGCTCGATCTCGAGGAGGACGGCGCCAAGAGCCTCGGCATCTCGCTGCGCAAGCTGCGCTTCGCCGGCCTGGGCCTGGGGATATTCATCACCGCCTGCGTGGTCAGCGCCATCGGCCTGATCGGTTTCATCGGCCTCGCCTCTCCGGCCATCGCACGGCTCTCCGGCGCCCGCACGCTGTCCCAGCGCCTCGTCTGGTCGATGATTCTGGGCGCGCTTCTGCTCGCGGTGACGGATCTCGCCGTGCAGCAGTTGGCTCCGTTCACGGCATCCCTGCTGCCGACCGGCGCCATGACGGCAGCGCTGGGTGCCCCGCTGCTGCTGTGGCTGTTGCCGCGCCTGCGGGTCAGCGGATCACGGCCAACGCCAAGCACGGGGCTGACCATGCCGCGCCTGGCACGACCAGATCGCCGCCTGTGGGCTCTGGCCGGCCTGACGGTGGTTGCCTGCACGCTGGCGCTGCTGGTCGGCTTCATGCTCGACGGCCACGCCAGCTATCCCAGCGTGGCAGGCACCGGCGACCTGGCGCTCATCGTCGACTGGCGGTTGCCGCGCGTGGCCACGGCCGCGGCGGCGGGGCTGATGCTGGCCATCGCCGGCACCCTGCTGCAGCGGATGACCGGCAACCCCATGGCCAGTCCCGAGGTCCTCGGCATCAGCGCCGGCGTGGCGATCGGCGTGATCGCGCTGATGCTGCTGCCGCTCGGCATCGCCCCACTGAGCGGCTCCGTGATGGGCTTCAGCGGGGCCACCGTTGCGCTGCTGGTGCTGATCGTCTGCAACCGCCGCAGTGGCTTTGCGCCGGAGCGGCTGCTGTTGACCGGCATCGCCATCTCCTCTCTGCTGGACGCGATGCGCGCCATAGTGCTGGCCAGCGAGGATCCCAGGGCGCAGCAGTTGCTCTCGTGGCTGGGTGGGTCGACCTACTACGCCAGTCTCACTTCGAGCGGCTGGATCGTGGCGATCGCCATCCTCCTGCTGGCGCTGACGCTGCCTCTGCAGCGCTGGTTGACGTTGCTGCCGTTGGGCGCGCCCACCGCCAGGGCGCTCGGCGTCGACGTGGATCGCAGCCGACTGATGCTGCTGGCACTGGTCGCCCTGCTGACCGTCGCCGCGACCCTGGTCATCGGGCCGCTCTCCTTCGTCGGCCTGATGGCCCCGCACATGGCGCGCCTGATGGGATTCCACGGCGCCAGGCATCAACTGCTCGGGGCCGGGCTGCTGGGGATGCTGGTCATGGTGACCGCCGACTGGCTGGGCAGAAATCTGTTCTTCCCCTATCAGCTGCCGGCGGGCCTGATCGCCGCGTTGATCGGCGGCGTCTACTTCATGTGGGGGTTGCGGAGGATCTGAAGCGCGCATCGGCGCTCAACGGCGCGCACGGGCGTAGCCGCGCCAGATCTCCCGGGAGCGAGAGAGTTCGTCTTCCAGAATGCGGCGGTTGCCCTCGCTCGACACCGGCAAGACGGGATCGTGCATCGGCGGCAGGCACTCCATGATCACCGGTCCGTCGAAACCGATCCGCGCGAGCGCGTCGAACTGCGCTTCGAAATCCACGCCACCGCTGCCGATACCGCCGCGCGTGGAATCCGACACCTGGTAGATCGCCAGGGCGTCGCGGCTCGACTCGATCGCCGCGACCGGGTCGGTCTCTTCGAAATGCAGGTGGTAGCTGTCGAGAACCAGCCCGAAATTGGCTCTGGCCACCTGCCCTACCAGCCGGTTGGCCTCCTCGACCGTGTGAATCATCGGCGCTTCGTCGCGATTGACGACTTCATAGACCAATCGAATGTCCCGCTCGGCGGCATAGTCGGCCAGCTCGCGACACGCCGCCGACAAGGCGTCGAAGGGCGTGGCATGGCCCCGAATCCACAGCGACAGCATCGACAGCGTGACGACGGGCGCCTCGAGTTCGGCGGCGCGGTCGATGACCTGACGATAGGCGTCCACGCCCTGCGCGACGTCCGGCGCTTCCCCGACCTGCGGGCCGATCCGCCGGGCATCCACGGCCATCAGCGCAAGCTCCCTGCGCGCCAGTGAATCCCGGATCGCCGCCGGGGAGGTATGCTCCCATAGCTCGTCGAGCTGGACGCCATCGAACCCCAGCTCGACCACCTTGTCCATCAGCAGTTCGAGGTCGTCGATGCCGAGCGTCCAGGTGCAGAGTCCCATCGCCATGCCGCCGACTCCTGTATCGCGTCAGTTGCCTCTCCCAGCATAGGCAAGGATCCGCGACACCGTCACCCTGGGCACCAGCGTTGCCCGAGACCTCAGGGAGTACCGAGGACGGGCAGCAGATGGCGCTCGATCGCCTCGCGAACGGATGGCAGCATCACGTCGGTGTGCTGCATCAGATCGCGAATGGCCGGCTCCAGCCCCTCGACGCCTCGCGCGCGATGACACCCGGCTGCCAGCCGCGCACAGCTCTCGGGGCACGCCTCCTCGGGGATATGCACCCCCAGCGAGACCAACCGCTGACGAAAGTCCTCGCCATCGATGAGATCGACGATCATCATGATCCACCTCCGTTCGACAAATGTTGCCGTGCAAGTCGCTATCAGGGGCATGGCCCTCGGGCCGGCCGCGTGTTCTATTATCTATCGCATCGCGACAGGCTGCGTCGATACCCGAAACGTCGCCATGTCGGTTTCACGAAGCTCGGTGTCACTCATGGAGACGCATGCCAGCGACCGCTCTTCCCTCACCCCGTTTTCGACGCCTGGCCTATCTGCTGCTTGCCGTGCTGCCGACGACGGCCTCCGCGGCTGGCTTTACCTACTGGGACGATCCCGGCGCCACCGCCGTGACGCTCACCCGAGAGCAGTTCGTGGCGCAGGCCAGCCATCGGCAAGGCGAGGAGCGGCTGGCTTTCGTCAATCGCGTGATCAATAACGCCGCCCGCCAGCAGTTCGAAAAGGTCGATACCTGGAAGGGCTTCGATCGCCTGGTCCGCGATGGCTTCGGTGACTGCGAGGACTTCGCCATCGCCAAGTACCAGATCCTGATCGCCGCCGGTACGTCGCCGCGGCGACTCGACTTTCTCGCCGCCGACGACACTCTCACCCCGACCTATCATGCGGTGCTGCGCTACCGCCAGGATGACGGCTCCCACCTGATTCTGGACAACCTGACGCCGATGATGCTGCCGGAGTCCCGCCGCACGGACCTGATACCGCTGGTCGCGTTCGACGCCCACCACGCCGAGCATTTTCGCGGCGGTCGCTTTCACGCCGTCGATCCGGCACGCGTCGTGCTCGGCGGCCAGCGGCTATCGGAACGGATGCCCCGGCTGCTGGACTACTGATCGTCCTGAGCGAGGATTTTTTCCGCCCGCAGATAATCGATCAGCTTCTCGGCGGCCTCCTCCGGCGAGAGATCGGTCAGTACCTGGCCGCCGGACGCGGAGGACTTGGCCGCGGCAGCCTTGAAACGGTCCCGCGCATTGGTGGATTTCACCACCTTGAGCCGCTTGGGCCGCGCCCGCGCCGGCTGCCACTGCCAGCCGGCGCTGCCGGTGTCGAGACGCGATTCGTCCGCGGGCAGCAGATCGTCGACGGTCTCGATGCGCCCGCGCCGCGCCGGACCGAAGGCGCTCTGACGTGGCGCCTCGGCGACA
>NZ_CEXLVS010000070.1:0-16711 GCF_982684285.1 Salinicola sp.
GTCGCCCTCCTTGATCGACAGCGACACGATCTTGCCACTGTAGGGGCTGGGCACGTCCATCGAGGCCTTGTTGGACTCCAGCGTGATCAGCGTGTCTTCTTCGCTGATCTCGTCGCCTTCACTGACGGCCACTTCGATGATCTCGACGCCATCGCCACCGCCGATGTCCGGCACCTTCACTTCCACGGTGCGCTTGCCGCCACCGGAGGATTTCTTCTTAGGCGCGCTCTTCTCGGGCTCGGCCGCGTCCTTCTCCCGCGACTCGGCGTCACCCTGCGGGGCCGCGTCATCGGAGGCGTCGTCACCGGACGAGGCTTCCGCTTCACCCTCGCCTTCACCCTCGGCTTCCAGCTCGAGAATGTCATCACCCTCGGAGACGGAGTCGCCTTCCTTGACCAGAATCTTGACCACCTTGCCGCCTTTCGGCGCGGGGACGTCCATGCTGGCCTTGTCCGACTCCAGCGTGATCATGGTGTCCTCGGCGGAGATGACATCGCCGACGCTTACCGCGATCTCGATGATTTCGACATCGTCGCTGCCGCCGATGTCGGGAACTTTGATGATTTCGCTACTCAAGGTCGCGCTCCTTTAATCATCTGCCGACCCGCCCCGCGGGCAAGGTCGGCTAATTCAGGCATTCTGGCCGTCGCTGCTAGCCAGCGACGGCACCCTGACGTGATCCGCCGACTCAAGACACCAGGGGGCTGGGCTTGGCGGGGTCGATGCCATACTTCTTCATGGCATCGTTGACGACCTTGGCGTCGATCTCGCCCCGGTTGGCCAATGCACGCAGCGCCTGAATCGTCACGTAGTAGCGGTCGACTTCGAAGAAGCGGCGCAGCGCTTCGCGGGTGTCGGAACGTCCGAAACCATCGGTACCGAGCACGTGGAAGTCGTTGGGCACCCAGGCGCGGATCTGATCGGCGTACAGCTTCATGTAGTCCGTCGATGCGATGACCGGCCCCTGGGTCCCTTCGAGCTGCTGAACGACCCAAGGCTTCTCGCGCTTCTCATCGTAGTCGAGGAACTGCTGGCGATCGTATTCGAGCGCTTCGCGACGCAGCTCGTTGAAGCTGGTCACGCTCCAGACGTCGGCGACCACGCCGTGCTCTTCCGCCAGCATTTCGGCAGCCGCCTCGACCTCGCGGAGGATGGTACCGCTGCCCATGAGCTGGACCCGCGGCTGCTTCTTCTTACCGGCGGTGTTGCCTTCCAGCAATCGGTACATGCCACGAACGATGCCTTCCTCGCTGCCTTCCGGCATTTCCGGGTGCGAGTAGTTTTCGTTCATCACCGTCAGATAGTAGAAGCAGTTTTCCTTGTCCTGGAACATCCGCTTCAAGCCATCCTGCACGATGACGGCCAGTTCATGCCCATAGGTCGGGTCGTAGGCACGGCAGGTCGGCACGGTCGACATCAGGATGTGGCTGTGGCCGTCCTGGTGCTGCAGGCCTTCGCCGTTGATGGTGGTACGCCCGGCGGTGCCGCCGACCATGAAGCCGCGCGCCTGGAGATC
Organism: Salinicola sp.; assembly: GCF_982684285.1. Lineage (NCBI taxonomy): Bacteria > Pseudomonadati > Pseudomonadota > Gammaproteobacteria > Oceanospirillales > Halomonadaceae > Salinicola > Salinicola sp. Next base: position 1,517 of record NZ_CEXLVS010000070.1, read on the forward strand.
GCCGGCCGCCCAGACCAGGTCGCCGATTCGCTGATAACCGAACATCGAATAGTAGATGTAGAACGGGATCAACGGCAGGTGGTGGTTGGCGTAGGAGGTCGCGGCCGCGATCCATGCCGACATGGAGCCGGCTTCGGTGATGCCCTCCTCGAGGATCTGGCCTTTCTTGTCCTCGCGGTAGTACATGATCTGGCCGGCATCCATCGGCTCGTACTTCTGCCCTTCCGCGGCGTAGATACCGAGCTGACGGAACATGCCCTCCATCCCGAAGGTGCGGGCCTCGTCAGGGATGATCGGCACGATACGGGAGCCCAGCTGCTTGTGCTTGACCAGCCCGTTGAGCACGCGCACGAACGACATGGTGGTCGAGACTTCGCGGTCGCCGGAGCCCTTCATCTGAGTCGCGAACATCTTGTCGTCGAGACCGGGGATCTCCATCGCCTCGAAGTCGGCCTTGCGCGCCGGCAGGAAGCCGCCGAGCTTCTCGCGCTGGAGATGCAGATACTTCATCTCCGGGCTGTCGTCCTCGGGCTTGTAATACGGAATGTCGCCGCTCTCGATCTGCTTGTCGGAGACCGGGATGCCGAAACGGTCACGGAAGGCCTTGAGCGCGTCGACGTCCATCGACTTGATCTGGTGCGCTTCCATGTCGGCTTCGCCGTGGCCGCCACCCATGCCGTAGCCCTTGACGGTGTGCGCCAGGATCACGGTGGGGCGACCATTGGCGTTGTTGACCGCCTCGTGATACGCCGCGTAGACCTTCTGCGGATCGTGGCCACCACGGTTGAGACGGAAGACCTCCTCGTCGGAGTAGTCCTTGACCATCTCGGCAGTCTCTTCGTACTTGCCGAAGAACTCCTTGCGCGTGTAGGCACCACCCTGGGCCTTGTAGTTCTGGTACTCGCCATCGACCGCCTCGTCCATGCGCTTCTGCAGCATGCCCTTGGTGTCCTGCTCGAACAGCGGATCCCACAGGCCGCCCCAGACCACCTTGATCACGTTCCAGCCGGCACCGCGGAAGACGCCCTCGAGTTCGTCGATGACCCGCGAGTTGCCGCGCACCGGGCCGTCGAGACGCTGCAGGTTGCAGTTGATGACGAAGATCAGGTTGTCGAGCTTCTCGCGGCTGGCCAGGTGCAGGGCCCCGAGGGATTCCGGCTCGTCGCACTCGCCGTCGCCGAGGAACGCCCAGACCTTGCGGTCCTTCATGTCTTCCAGCTCGCGTGAGTGCAGGTACTTCATCACGTGGGCCTGATAGATCGACTGGATCGGACCCAACCCCATCGAGACGGTCGGGAACTGCCAGTAGTCCGGCATCAGGTAAGGGTGCGGATAGGATGGCAGCGCGTCGCCGTCGACTTCCTGGCGGAAGTTGTCCATCTGCTCCTGGGTCAGGCGCCCCTCGAGGAAGGAACGTGCGTAGATGCCCGGCGTCACGTGGCCCTGGATGTAGAGCAGATCGCCCTTGTGATCACCGTTGTCGGCCCGGAAGAAATGGTTGAAACCCACTTCGTAGAGCGTCGCGCTGGACTGGTAGCTGGCGATGTGACCGCCCAGCCCCTTGTGCTTCTTGTTCGCCCTCAGCACCTGCACCATGGCATTCCAGCGAATCGCCGAGCGGATCTTGCGCTCGATGAACATGTCGCCGGGCATCTTGGCTTCACGATGGACGGGGATGGTGTTGCGGTGCGGCGTGGTCCCGGAAAACGGCGGTGAAGAGCCGTCACGACGCAGACGGTCCGCCAACCGGGTCAGGATGTACCGAGCGCGCTCTTCGCCCTCATGCTCGACGACCGAGGCCAGGGAATCCAACCACTCCGTGGTCTCGACCGGATCGAGATCTTCTCGTGTCTCCAGACTCATAGACAACTCTCCGAATGGGAAAAGGTTTGCCATTCGCCCGGCCATGGCGGGTAGCCGCAGCGGGGCTTGGGAATATGCGCTCTTCGGTGCGGGCGCGGCTCTTTTGGGGCCGCTTTCCGAGATTTTTGGCTGTAACTGAATTACAGCGGGCGTGCGTGACGCGGGAAATCAGGCGAAGAAGATACCGCAAACGCCCCCATCTGCCAATTCGCAGACGCTTCGATCATCCAGCTGGTAATGGCCAAATGCCGTAACATCAGTCGTTTAGTGACCGTTTGAAGCGTCCAACGGCGGCTCCCGATTCCTGTAGCCGATTTACAGATCCGCCAGGGCGTGAGCCCCCTTGGGAGACGACCCCTGAGGGACGTCCATTGAGGCGTCTCTTGAGACGTCCCTTGAGAGTAGCACTCAAACGGCCTCTGTCAGGCAGCGCCTCAGATACGCCCAGTCGAATGCCGGGCCCGGATCGGTCTTGCGCAGCGGCGCGATGCGCGCATGACCGGTGATCCGTTCGGTGGAGACTGACGGATAGCTGCCCGCCAGGGCGTGCAGCGCCTGGGCCAGGGCCCAATACTGCGCCTCCCGGTAAGGCACCTCGTCGGCGCCCTCGAGCTCGATGCCGATGGTGAAATCGTTGAGCCCCTCGCGCAGGCGTTCGCCGTCGTGCCACTGCGACTTGCCGGCATGCCAGGCGCGGCGGTCGAAGGGGACGAACTGCACGCACTCGCCGTCGCGCCGGATCAGCAGATGCGCCGAGACCCGCAGCGAGGCGATCGCGATGAAGGCGGGGTGGGCCTTCGGGTCCAGGCTGTTGGTGAATAGCCGCTCGATGGCATCGCCACCGAACTCTCCCGGCGGCAGGCTGATCCCGTGCAGGACCACGGCTGACACTTCCCCCTGCGGCCGCGCGTTGGCGTTGGGTGAGACCACCCGCCTGGCCGCGCCGAGCCAATGATCGTCGATCGTCATGGTGGAAGCTCCTTCAAGATCATGCCCCCTGCCCGGCCAGTCCCAGTCGCTCGTCTCTGGGGCTGATGCCGAAATGGTGCCGATAGGCCGTGGAGAAGTGCGCGCCCGAGGAGAAGCCGTGAGCCAGCGCGATCTCGCCCACCGCCTGATCGCTCTCGCGCAGCAGCTTGCGTGCCCGCTGGAGACGCAGGTTGAGATAGTAGCGGCTGGGCACGGCCTGGAGATGCTTCTTGAACAGGCGCTCCAGCTGCCGCCGGGATATCCCCAGGTGGGCCGAGAGCTCATGGGTGGTCAACGGCTCTTCGATATTGGCCTCCATCAGCGCCACCGCGTCCACCAGGCTCTGCGGCGCATGCCCCAGGCGTGAACGCAGCGATGTCTGTTGCGGCTCGTCGGCCATGCGGATCCGCTCGCAGACGAAGTGCTCGGAAATCCGCTGCGCCAGGGTCACGCCCTGCTGCTGGCCGATCAGCGTCATCAGCATGTCCATTGCCGCCGTCCCCCCGCCGCAGGAGAGCCGGTCGCGGTCGATCTCGAACAGTTGATGAGAAACGTGGATCTTCGGGAACGTGCGCGCGAAGGCGTCGCCGCTGGCGTAGGGGATCGAGGCCCGATAGCCGTCCATCACGCCCGCCCTGGCGAGCCAGTGGGTGCCGCCGGCGATGCCGCCCAGCGTCACGCCCCGGCTGGCCAGGCGATGCAGCCAGTGGATCAGCGTCTCGCCACTCTCATCCCCGGTGCTCGCGCCATCCGGCGCGGGCGCGCAGACGAACAGCATGTCGAGATGGCGCGCATCGCTCCCGGCGACGCTCTCCGGCGAGAACGACAGTTCCGCCACGCTCTTCACCGCCCGGCCATCGATGCCGAAGGTGGTGGCGGCGTAGAGCCTCCGCCCCGCGAGCGTGTTCGCGACGATCAACGGCTCGATGGCGCAAGCCTGGGCCAGCAGGGAGAAGCCCGGCAGCATCACGAACCCCACTCGGCGTGGGGTGTCGCTGGCATTCATGCTCGACGGTTCATGCGCTGGTGCGTCGAAATCAGACTTGGACGACGTCGAATTCGACCTTCGGATCGACGTCGACCTCGTAATCCACGTCGTCGCGCTCGAAGCCGAACAGCTTGAGAAACTCATGCTTGTAACCGGCGTAATCGGTCAGCGCAAACAGATTGTCGCTGGTCACCTGCGGCCACAGATCCTTGCACGCCTGCTGGATGTCTTCACGCAGCTCCCAGTCGTCCAGACGCAGGCGCCCGGCCTCATCCACCTCGGGCTCGCCCTCGGCATAGAGACGCTCGCCGAACAGGCGGTTGAGCTGGTCGATAGTGCCCTCGTGGACGCCCTGCTCCTTCATCACCTTGTAGACCATGGAGATATAGAGCGGCATGACGGGAATCGCGGCGCTGGCCTGGGTGACCACGGACTTGAGCACCGCCACGTTGGCACTGCCGCCGCTGGCCTTGAGCCGTGCGTCGATCTCGCCGGCGGCGCGATCGAGATCCTCTTTCGCCTTGCCGAGGGCACCGTGCCAGTAGATCGGCCAGGTGATATCGGTGCCGATATAGCTGAACGCCACGGACCTGGCGCCCGGCGCCAGCACGCCCGCCTTGTCCAGCGCATCCATCCACAGCTCCCAGTCCTGGCCGCCCATCACCTCGATGGTATCGGCCACTTCCTGCTCGGTCGCCGGCTCGACGGATGCCTCGGTAATCGTATCCTTGTTGGTATCGATGGCGGTCGCGGTATAGGTCTCGCCGATCGGCTTGAGACTGGAGCGCTTGAGTTCTCCGCTATCCGGCAGCTTGCGGACCGGCGAGGCCAGCGAATAGACCACCAGGTCGACCTGGCCCATGTCCTCGCGGATCAGCTCGATCGCCTTGTCGCGAACCGCGTGGGAAAACGCGTCGCCATTGATCGACTTGCTGTAGAGCCCCTCGGCCTTGGCGAACTTGTCGAAGGCGGCCGAGTTGTACCATCCCGCCGTGCCGGGCTTGCTCTCGGTCGCCGGCTTCTCGAAAAACACGCCCAGCGTATCGGCGCCGTAGCCGAAAGCCGCGGTGATGCGGGCTGCCAGCCCGTAGCCGCTGGAGGCACCAATGACGAGCACGTTGCGCGGGCCCGCCTTGTCACCGCTCAGGTTGGCGCGAGTGGTCTCGATCTGTTCGAGTACGTTGCGCTCGCAGCCGAGCGGATGCGTCGTGGTACAGATGAAACCGCGAACCTTGGGCTTGATGATCACGTCTAACCTCGTCTTCTACAGCGAAACGGAAGCCCCGGCGAAGCGTGCCGGGAGGTGGCATTGATCGAATGCTTGCCGAGCGCATTCTAGCAGGGTGGCGAAAGCGGGGGCGAACTCGCTTGAACCTTCACCACCAGGGTCGTGCCATCCCCGGAGTCCGGCGGCTCGCCTTCCGGCCTTCTGCCGGGCCGGACTTGTCTCTCTCGCCCGGGTATTCGAAGATGGCTCGCCCGCGCGCCGGGCGAATCCAGAGAGCGGAGAAAGCCCCATGTCCCACGAACAAGAGATCGAAGAGCTGGTCGTCCGACGTGGCGCGCTCTGGTTGGCGCTGTCGCCATTGTGGCTCGAGCGGGAGCCGAGGGAGTCCGACTATGCCCGCATGCTCCGCGAGATCGATGCCAGCGAACTGACGCTGCAGCAGCTGGAGTGGGTCTACCGGCTGGAGATGGCGCCGGTCATGGCACGCTACCAGCTCTCGATGGCCGGCGAATGGCGGGCCTTCGACGAGACCGAACTGCTGACGCGACTGGTCCGCCACAATCGCAGGTTGAAGGGATGGCGCAAGACGACCTGGTCGCTGTTCTCGGGACTGACGACGATGATGAGCCGGCCTCGCTTCAACGAACTGGGCGTGCGAGTCATGGTCGCGCGTGGCGAGCGCCCGCCGGGCTAAGCGGCGATCTCGCCCGCGCCGGGGTCACGCCGAGAACGGCGTATCCAGCGCCTCCTCGATGGCGCTGCGCAGCGCCCGCGGCGCGACGCGCGGACCGAAGCGCCGTATCACCTGCCCGTCCCGCCCCACCAGGAACTTGGTGAAGTTCCATTTGACCGGTGTGCTACCGAGCACCCCGGGCGCCTGGTGGCGTAGATGCACGAACAGCGGGTGCGCCTCGCGCCCATTGACCTTGACCTTCTCCATCAGCGGGAACGTCACCGCATAGCGCCGCTCGCAGAAGGCGCCGAACCCGGCCGACGATTCCGGCGACTGGCGTCCGAACTGGTTGCAGGGGAACGCCAGCACGGTGAATCCCTGGTCCCGGTACTCGCGGTAGAGTTTCTCCAGCCCCTCCATTTGCGGCGTGAATCCACAGCGGCTGGCGACATTGACGACCAGCAGCACCTGGCCACGCAGCGCGCGCAGGTTGAAGGCTTCGCCGGACTGGGTCCGACAATCTTGCGTATATAACGACATGGATGAATCGACCCGGGAACGCCAAGTTCAAATCGGTGGGACCCGCGCCAGAACCTGCCGACGCGTCGCTCCCGCTCGAAAGAGTGCCACGCCAGCCGCCAGTTCACCAGCGATCGAGCGCGATGGCCCTCGCCAGCGCCATGCGCGTGTCCGGCGTCGCTTTTTCCAGCGCCAACGCCTCTGAAACCGACACCCAGCGCACCGCTGCCACCTCCTCCGGCTGCAGGCGCAGAGGCCCGTCGTAATCCACCCAGTAGAGGCTGCCGTAGAGGTTCAAGCCGGCCTCGTGGAACACGAACTCACCGCCGGGAACCAGTTCGACACCACCAACACCGAGCTCCTCGAACAGCTCCCGCCGCGCCGCCGGCAGCGATGCCTCGCCTGCCCCCACCACACCACCGGCGGCCAGGTCGAACCAGCCCGGGTGGGTCTCCTTGATCGGCGTTCGCTCCTGCACGCAGATCTCGCCCACGGCATTGCGCACGATGATATAGGTCGCCCGGTGCCAGCAGCTCAAGCGTCGCATCATGGCACGTGACGCACTGCCGCAAGGTCGATTGCGCGGATCGACGAGCTGGACCTGCTCATCGGCGATGACCCGTTTGTGCAATGGGAACGGGCTCATGGGAAACGTGCTCATGGATGACCTGACGACCGAAAACGGGATGGCAGCGTATCACGACTTTCCCCTGGGCTCGTCCCTGGCGTGGGGGACCCGCCGACGGATTGCCGCATTGGTCGAATGCAAAACACAGCGATGAAGGTCCGGTTTATGCTCGAATCAGCCATCTCGGAGAGCTCTCATGACCGACTACGCGCCCCGCACCGAACTGACCACGCACTGCGTCGAGAATCAGCCTGCCGCAGATCCTGAACGCGACCTGTGGAGAGACGATCGCCCCTTGCGCGAGACGCTGTCGCAGTTCGCGCCGACCTGGGTCGGCGAGCGCCTGGCGCCGTTGGGCCGGCGTCTGGGCGAGCCCGACATCCAGCGCTGGGGCGAACAGGCCAACCGGTTCCCGCCCCAGCTACACGCTTTCGATCGTCACGGGCGCCGCCTGGAAGATGTCGACTACCACCCCGCTTACCACGCGCTGATGGCACTCGCGATCGGCGATGGCTGGCACGCCGTCGCCTGGGAACGCGAGCATGACGGCGGCCACCAGGCCCATGTCGCCGCGCTCTACCTGCTGACCCAGGCGGAACCGGGCTTCTGCTGTCCGATCACCATGACCCACGCCGCCATGCCGGTGCTGCGGCAGTTGCCGGAGAGCCAGGGCTGGCAGCACCGGCTGCTGGGTCGCGATTACGATCCCGCCGCCATCCCCGCCGAGCGCAAAAGCACCAACACCTTCGGCATGGCGATGACCGAGAAGCAGGGTGGCAGCGACGTGCGCCGCAACACCACACGGGCGCGGCCGATGACTTCGCCCGGCACCGGCGAGTGGTACCGGCTCGATGGCCACAAGTGGTTCTGCAGCGCGCCGATGTCGGATGCCTTCCTGACCCTGGCCCAGACCGACGATGGCCTCTCCTGTTTCCTGGCACCGCGATTCACTCCGGACGACCGGCGCAACGCCATCGAAATCCAGCGGCTCAAGGACAAGTGCGGCAATCGCGCCAACGCCTCGGCGGAGATCGAGTATGCCGGAGCCTGGGCGCAACTGGTGGGAGAACCGGGCCGGGGAGTACCCGCGATACTGGAGATGGTGCAGCAGACACGGCTCGATGCCGCCACCGCACCGGCAGGCATGATGCGCCAGGCCGTCAACGAAGTCTGGCACCACGTGAAGGGACGCCGGGTATTCGACCGGCGGCTGGCCGATCAACCGCTGATGCAGCGCGTTGTCGCCGACCTCGAGATCGAAACCGAGGCCAGCCTGATGCTGGCGATGCGAGGGGCGCGCGCCATGGACCGTTCCCGGAGCGACGAGCATGAAGCCGCGCTGGCAAGACTGCTCCCGGCGCTGGGCAAGTTCTGGCACAACAAGCGCGGCCCGGCGTTCATGGCCGAGGCGATGGAGTGTCTCGGGGGAATCGGTTACGTCGAGGAGACGCCGCTGGCCCGGCTCTATCGCGAGGCACCGGTCAATTCGATCTGGGAAGGCTCGGGCAACGTCATCTGCCTGGACGTGCTGAGGATCATGGAGCGCCACCCGGCCAGCATCGCCGCGTTGCGGCAGGAACTGGGCCTGGCCCGGGGCCATCATGCGGCCTTCGATGCCGCCATCGACTCGCTCGACGAGCGTCTGGCGGCCGGCCCCGAACGGCTGCAGGCCGAGGCGCGCTGGCTAGCCCAATGCATGGCCCAGACGCTGCAGGCCGCGCTACTGATTCGCCACGCGCCCCACGCCATCGCCGACATCTTCTGCGCCACCCGGCTGGCCAATGCCTCGCCGATCTTCGGCGTTCTCCCAGCCGACGCGCCGCTGGCTGCGATTCTCGAGCGCCTGGAGGCGTAGACCTGACCAGAAGGCCGCGGCGCTCAGCCCAGCGCCACCCGGGCCGCCAGTCCGAGCAGGACAAGGCCCGTCAGCCGATGGATCCACGTCGCGTGCCGCTGCAGCCACGGCAGCACGCGGGAATGCGACAGCAGCAATGCCACCAGCACATACCAGCCGCCATCCACCAGGGTCGCGGTCGCGACGATCAACCAACGGCCCGCCGCGCTCAGGTCGGCGCTGACGAACTGGCTCAACAAGGCGACGAAGAACACGATCAACTTGGGGTTGCCCAGCGCCACCAGCAGGCCATCGCGCATGGCGCGACGCCAATCGCTGCTTCGGCGAGCCACGCTGAAACCACTGCTGCCGCTGGCCCGCAGCGCCTGGATTCCCAGCCACGCCAGATAGCACGCGCCACCCCAGGTCACCAGCCGGTAGAGCCAAGGCTGGTGAACGATGACCGCCGCCAGCCCCAGCACCGTCAACCCGGCGTACAGACCGACGCCCAACGCATGGGTGACGCCAGCGATCACCCCACACCTGCGCCCGCCCCCCAGTGTGTTCTGCATTACCATGGCCAGGCTGGGGCCGGGCGACATGGCACCGAGGGCGCAGATCGCCAGAAGAGACAACCAGAGTTGCAACGACACGTCGGCTTCCTGTTTTCCACCCTGGACATTCGTCCGCCGACTATACCGGACGATCGTGGCAAGAACCGCCTGTCAGGGGCGAGTCCGCGGGTCCAGGATATTTGTGGCAGCGCGGGCACTTCACAACGACTACGCTGTCATACGCACTCAGGCCCATCCATCAGGGAGGTGAAACATGAGCCTATTCAAGCGTGAAGACCAGCAAGCCCGCACCGATCGCATTCGCGACGATCTGCACGACATCGGCGAACAGGGACAGGCGCTCGGGCGTGACCTCAGAGACGATGCGCAGGACGCGATCGAGGAGGCACGAATGAAAAGCGAGGAGCAGTACTCCCGCATGGCTGCCGACGCGCGTCGCCGCAATCGTCGCTTCAAGCGCTCCGCCAATCAGTCTCTCAACGACTGCGACCGCTATGTTCGCGACCATCCATGGTCCAGCATCGGTGTCGCCACGCTGGCCGGCGCCGTGATCGGCCTGTTGATCAGTCGCCGCTAGCGCATGGCAACGCCCCGTCCCGCGGGGCGTTTCCAGATCTTTTTCAGCTAAACCATACCAGCTAAACCATAGTTTCAACCTTTAACCGTCATTGAACTTTCTAATCGAAGCTGTGGACGTTTGAGAACGATAGTCGTTTAATCGCATGACACCTGAATTCAGGAGACTGAGATGAACGCAGACAAGTGGCAAACGATCGATGTCAAGCACATCGACAAATCCGCAAGGTCGCTGCACGCCTGTTCGCTGGACCCCTCCATTCGCTGCCTGGCCGAATTGCGCGCCTCGCAGATCAACGGCTGCCTGAGCTGCACGCATTTTCGCCGCGAGCAGGCCGAGGCGCTGGGCATCTCCCCCAGCAAGCTGATGGCACTGACGGCCTGGGCTGAATCCGACGAGTTCGACGAGCGAGAGAAAGCGGCACTGGCATGGTGCGAGTCCTTCACCCATTTCCGCCCCGCCAATCCGACGACTCGCAAGCTGGCGTTGAACGCGTTTTCACCGCGGGAACTGGCGGATCTGACCATGGCGATCGAAATGACCAGCGCCTTGAGCCGCGCCTCGCGCCGCGCCGCGGTCTAGTCAGGACTCGACACTGGGTTCATCTCGACCCGCCCTCGTCATCGACGGGGGCGGGTTCTCCGCGTCTGAAGGTTACCCACCAGCGCTTGCCTCTCCCTCTCGGCAAGCCAGCGGGGATCGATCCGCAGCCTCATCCCGCTCAAGGCCGGATCACGGGTGGAGCCATCCCGCGTTCAAGCCGTCTGGACCAAGTGGTCCTGCAGGCAGCCCACGACACTCCCCTCACAGGCCAGCGCCTGCATGTCCAGCATATGCACCCAGCCACGCGCGAGCTTGAGCAGCCCTTCCTGACGGAACGCCGTCAGCGTGCGGCTGACATGCACCGGGGAGAGCCCCAGCGCATCCGCGAGCTGCTGCTGGGATAGCGGTAGACGAAAGCGCTCCCGCAGCTGCTCATCGTTGTTGCGCCGCAAACGGCAGCCTATCTCGAACAACAAATACGCCACTCGTTGGCGGGCACTCCGGCGGGAAAGATGGACCAGCCTCTCACTCAGCACCGCCTGCTGATACGAGCAGGCCGCGAAGCAGGCCGAGGTGATGCGGGTCGATTCACGAAACAGGTTCAGCAGCTGCCGATTGGCGATCGACCGGATCTCGCCGTCTTCGAGCATGGCCACGCTGGAGAGCCTCTGCTTGAACGGGAACTCGTGCAGTCCGATGACATCGCCGGGCAGGTAGATCTCCAGGATATGACGGGCCCCACCCTCCAGGTGGCGGAACGAATAGGCCCATCCACTCTGCAAGGCACAGAAGTCCCGCGCAGTGTCGCCCTCCTGCCAGAGCACCTGCCCCTTGGCAACGCTCGTCGAGGCGCTTTCCAGAGCATCGAGCTGGCGGCGATCATTTTCCGAGAGTTTTCCGTAGTGACTAAAATGGCGGGCAATACAGCCTTCCTGCTGACCCATGCATTTGCCTTCTTGAATTTTTCAAGCATGACAGCATGTTAGGCAGGTAAGTTACATAACATCGGTTAGATGACCGGGGTAAAATGGCTGGTGGAGGAGCGCTCGACGGTCTCTCTCCACAAGCCGGGCATACCGGATGATGGCGCCCTTTCGACGAAGAGACGCTCGCCCTATCGTGCTATCGCCACTGGTGACTCGCACCGTCCTCCTCGTGTCCCCGGGGGTGACAGAATCCAGTTTGAACGCACGGAAGCTTATATTAGAATCTATTAATCAAAATAAAGCGGGGATAGAGATGTTCAGGCGCTACATCGTAAGAACCAAACAGGCTGGCACCTTGCATCAGCACTTCACCATTACCGATACGCACAACGGCAACCTGACTGTCGATGTGTACCATCGCGAAGCCAACGCAAGACGACGCATGGAACTCCTCAACAGCCAGGAAACCGGCAGCCATGGCACCTGGTCCGTCCCCAAGCGGGAAGCAAGCTCCGGCGAATGACGCTCGGCCAGGCGCTCCCATCGAGAACCGTTACCCCGCGGTTCGACTCAGCGTACCGATCAGGTAGAGATCGTGCAGGTAGCCATCGAGCCTGGAAATACCATGGGTCATGGCGATCACGGCATAGATGAGCAACATCAATATCCAATCACTATTCATCCACGCCAGCGACTCCACCGGTACGCGATAAGCGATGGTATACAGACTCAGCCCGCCCAGAAACATGACCACCAGGCAGTTGACCAGCACGAGTGTCAGTAACACCGGGCGGCTGTCCCTGCGGGGCAGGTTGGTCTTCCACGCCAGCGGATGGCGCACCCTGAGCCGGCCGTTGATGACGATACGCCGGCCCCGGCGCAGCAGCGCTCCCAGGTATTGTGGGGCGTTCGGCAGCGAAGCCGCAGAGAGCAAGAGACGCTGATCGAAGTGCGCCCCGAAAAGTCGACCCGCGATATCCAGCAACCGTTGGGGCTCGCCAGTGGCCGCATACCGCTCAGCCTGTTGCGAAAGCTGGCCCAGGGGCGTTTCACTGCTCGCCTGACGCTCGTCATCCTCGAAGTTCTGAGCGTAATAAATGTCGTAGACCTGATAAACGGAGACGGCGACACCCACGAAAATCAGCAAGAACGTCAATACACTTATCATGCTCCCCACCCCCCAAGTTTTGATTCCGCATCATAGCAATGTCTCGACGAGACAGGCCACGCAGCAGCGGTGCGTCATTTAGCCACCGGCTAACGTCGTAGCACGCGAGGAACCGCGATCGCTGAAAATCCAAAATCATCAAGGGCCGTTGAGCGATGCCCAAACACCTTGCGACCCGGTATCCGTTCCGACCGACCTGAGCCAATCTCTGGTCCGCTCTATCCCCGGGCTCCCTGCCCCACTGCTTCGTTTAGCTACCCGGTCACCAACCACAGCGAGTATTTCGGCGACTGCATACCGATCGCTTGCAGCATTTCACCCTTGGACGGTCTGCCTGACAGTCCGATGCTTTCTACAATTTTCTTCGCCATACCAATGAGTTGTGGAAACTCAAGACGTCCAGACGTCTCGGCAACCTGCCGCTGCTCAGGATCGGCCATCGCCGCATGATCAACATCGCCCTCCTGACCGCTGAATGCCTCCAGTCGGAGGATTGGTCATGAATCGGCAATCCCTCACGCGCTTGTCAGAGAAAACATCGTTTTCAATCCTTAATTTTTCTTTAAGGGTAGAGATACCTTCTGTAACATCGCCCAGCACTGACACACGCCAAGTTTTTCAGTTCTGGTTGCTTCCCTGCGGCCGCTTCGACCCGGTATGGCAAACGATCTATCCCGACCGCTTCCCATAGCCGGGTTTCTTTTGGCTCTAGCACTTTCGACTATATTATTGATAACCGCGCCATTCGAGGAGTAGTATCGGCTTGTGCAACCGGTCAACCGAGCCTGCCCTCATCCCTTAGTCGCACTGCGGATGAGCTGGTTCGTCGGCCTGCACAGCTACAAATCGACCATGAACAGCGTTCTCAAAAAAATGACGTCCTGACTCGATCAGTAGACGCACTCCCAGCCCGCGCCGATATAAGGCTCAACCAAGCCCGATATCGAGCGCGGGTTTTTTGTGAACTTTGCATCACTTCTTTACAAACATCATCCAGAATATTTCATGTGCAATCAGTTTCTCTAATTTTCAAGACGAAAGTCTTATTCTGGTTCGTATTACCTTTGAATTATCTAGTTTTTTTATTTGCTCTGGCGACGCAAAACAGCGACAATCTCGCCATTGGGCAATATGTGTTGTTTCTAATCAATGCTGCCCCTACCGCGTTCATGGTCGCCTTCCGCAGGAAGCGATCGTTTCCGGCCCGTAGGTCGATCATCTCCCTTGGTGACGCTTATCGGGCCGTTTTTTTGTCCCCGATTTCCCCTCCAACCGGGCTCCCCTTGGTCAGTGGCGCTCTCGATTGCTCGTCTGCCCAGCCCGACAGGCTTCCCCGGCGTCACGGGCCTTTTCCCTCCCCTAGCGAGCACGCGTTCACGCCTGAATGCGCCTCTCTCAAAGGCTATAAAGGGAGCGGGTATTCAGCTACCCAAGGGAGAGCGAACGCACGTTTTCGCCACACCCTTGTCAGCCATTGCACGATGAATGGCGGTGAGTATTGAGGCTGCAAAAGATACTGGGACATCAGTCAATTACGATGACAATGCGCTAAGCCCACCTGTCGCCCGACCAGCTGACGAACGCCATTGAATACGCGCCAAAGGTCGATGACCAGAGTGTGGACACTGGCAAGAATATGTGAGGGGTGATACGAGGAAAGATGACGTCAAGTCGTTGTAAAGCATGGTGCCGGCGGTCGGACTCGAACCGACACACTGTCTCCAGCGGCGGATTTTGAATCCGCTGCGTCTACCAATTCCGCCACGCCGGCAGCGGAGACGCATTATACGGACGCCCGCCCCGGCGTCAATCATCACGCTGACTTAATCGGCTACGTGCTTTATGATGGCGCCCTTTCAGATGTCACCCGCCCATCCAGATTCGACCGATACGCGACCTACGCCATGCAGCGCGCCGATTTCCATTTTGATCTGCCCGACGAGTTGATCGCTCGTTACCCTTCCGAACAGCGTACCGACTGCCGGCTGCTATGTGTCGACGGCGATTCCGGCGCGCTGGAACACGCTCGGTTCCCCGATCTGCTGGCTCGGCTCGAGCCCGGCGATGTGGTGGTTTTCAACGACACCCGGGTGATTCCGGCACGGTTGTTCGGCCAGAAAGCCAGCGGCGGCAAGGTGGAGATGCTGCTGGAGCGCCCGCTGGACGCTCATCGCGGGCTGGCCCATCTGCGCGCCAGCAAGTCGCCCAAACCGGGTACCGAGCTGATCTTCGAAGGCGACATTCATGCCGTCGTCGAGGGTCGTCAGGAGGCGCTGTTCGAACTTCGCTTCCTGGGCGAGACGCCGCTGATCGCCCTGCTCGAACGGCATGGCCACATGCCGTTGCCGCCTTACATCACCCGCGAAGACGAGCTGGCCGACCGCGAGCGCTATCAGACCGTCTACGCGCGCCGCGAGGGCGCCGTTGCCGCGCCGACCGCCGGGCTGCATTTCGACGAGACGCTGATGGAGGCCCTGCGCGCCAAGGGCGTCGAGACGGCCTTCGTCACCCTCCATGTCGGTGCCGGCACCTTCCAGCCGGTGCGCGTCGACGACATCCGCGAGCATCACATGCACAGCGAGTGGCTGGAGGTGGACGAATCGGTCTGCCAACGGGTCAATCGCGCCCACGCCGCCGGCAACAAGGTGGTCGCCGTCGGCACCACCAGCGTGCGTTGCCTGGAAACCGCCAGCCAGGGCGACAA
>NZ_CEXLVS010000071.1:0-12735 GCF_982684285.1 Salinicola sp.
GGGTTCCGATACAGCGCCGCGACGGAGGCGGTTCCCCGCCTGCCGTCGCGGCACGTCAGTCAAGAATCACGGGGTCCAGACGGCTTCGCCATTCGGGCCCTTGATCTCGCTCCAGCTGTCACGAACCATGTCGGCAACGTTCTCCGGCATCGGCACGTAGTCCAGCTCCTGCGCCATGTCGTTACCGTTTTTGTAGGCCCAATCGAAGAACTTGAGCGCCTGGCCGGCAGCCTCCGCATCCTGAACTTCTTTGTGCATCAGGATGAAAGAGGCGCCCGTGATCGGCCAGCTCTCGTCGCCCGGCTGGTTGGTCAGCACCAGATACATGCCCGGCGCATTCTTCCAGTCGGCGTTGGCAGCGGCAGCCATGAACGACTCCATGCTCGGCGCGACGACCTTGCCCGCCTTGTTCTTCAGGTGCACCAGGCTCAGATCGTTCTGGGCGGCGTACGCAAACTCGACGTAGCCGATCGCACCGTTGGTGTTGGCGATCTGGCTGGCCACCCCTGCATTGGCCTTGGCGCCGACGCCTGCCGGCCAAGCGACGGACTTGCCCTCGCCCACGTTGTCGGCGAAGTCCTGGCTGACCTGCGACAGGTAGTGAGTGAACAGGAAGTTGGTTCCGGAGCCCTCTGCGCGGTAGACCGGCGTGATCTGGGTGTCCGGCAGGTCCATGTCCGGGTTCAGCTCGGCGATGGCCTCGTCGTCCCAGTTGGTGATCTTGCCCTGGTAGATGTCGGCCAGTGTCGGGCCGTCCAGGTTGAGCGAACCGCCCTCGATCCCCTCGACATGGAACGCGGCGACCACGCCACCCATGACCATCGGCCACTGCATCAGGCCATTCTTGTCCAGCTCTTCCTTGGTCATCGGCGCGTCACTGGCACCGAAGGTGACCGTCTTGGCGACGATCTGCTGGATGCCGCCGCCGGAGCCGATAGCCTGATAGTTGAGGCCGATGCCGGACTCGTCCTGATAGGCGTCCGCCCACTGCGAATAGACCGGGTACGGGAAGGTTGCGCCAGCGCCGGTGATGGCGTCTTGAGCCTGGACACCAGCGGCGCCCAGAACCAGCGATCCGGAAATGAGCGTTGCGAAGACGTGTTTAAGCATAGCGATATCCTGTTTCCACCTTGGATGCGTGAGCGATAACGACGTTGCGAAGGTTGCCAGCACTCTCAGCGCAAACCGTACGTCAGTGCCGTGACAGTTTTATGACAGCGGTGTCATCGATGAAAAAGATGAACTCGACCGTCGTGATTGTCCGAAAGAAAAAAACCACCGAACGATCTCCCGAATCCCCAGAGTCGTCGATGGTTCTTTAGGTGCAGCCTGGAGAGCATGGATGGCAACCTTCGCGGCACCCACCATGACAAGGTTAAATGACAATCAAATGACAAGCGTCAAGACGAGTAACGATGACGCCGCTTCAGGTAACGGCTCAGGTGGCCGGCTCCTCGGCTGCGACGCGCTGCTTGAGCGCCCGGCCAGCCAGCGCCCTTACCGCGACGTTGCCCAGTAGCGTGGCGCCCAGCATCGTCAGCACCGTCGGCCAGGCACTGGCCAGCTCGAAGGCGCCGACCAGCGCCCCGGAGACGGCGCCGCAGGTGAACTGCAGACAGCCCTGCAGCGCCGTTGCCGTGGCACTCATGCGGGGGAAATGGTCCAGCATCGACGACATGGCGTTGGGGCTGATCAACCCCTGCATCCCCACGAAAACCACCATCAGCGGGGCGATCGTGAAAATGGAGTCCAGACCCGTTGCCACCATCACCACCAGCAGCACGCCCGCCGTCAACTGGACCCCAAGGCCCAGAAGAAGGTTCTGCTGCGGGGTGCGGGTCTTCAACAATCGGATATTGAGCCGGCTCGAGGACGCCATGATCAGGATATTGGCACCGAATACGAACGGATAAAGCGTGGTCGAGAGCCCGTAATGCTCCATGTAGAGATAGGGGGAGCCGGTGATGAACGCGAACATGCCGGCAAACGACATCGATACCGCCCCGATATAGCCCATTGCCTCTCGGTGGCGTAGTACGCTGACGTAGTTCCCCAGAATCTGCCGCGCCGAGGGTGCGCTCGGATCGCGACCATGCGTCTCGGGCAGATAGCGCCCAAGCAACCACAGCACGAAAGCGGCGTAGACGGCGAGAAACAGGAAGATCAGCCACCAATCCGCCAGGTGCAGCAGCGCGCTGCCGATGGCTGGCGCCACCAGTGGCGCCATCATCAGGATCATGACCATGGTCGACATCACCTTGGCCGCCTCCCGACCACTGAAGCGATCGCGCACGATGGCGGCGGAATTCACCACGCACGCACCACCGCCCAGCGCCTGCACGAAGCGCCATCCCCAGAGCGTCGCCAGCGAGCCCACCTGGGTCAGCGCCAGGCTGGCGACCAGGAAGACGCCCAACCCGATCATCAGTACCGGTTTGCGACCGAAACGATCCGACAGCGGGCCGCAGACCAGTTGCCCGAGTGCGAATCCGAGCAGGAAGACGCTGAGCGACAGCTCGGTATGGTGCACGCTGGCACCGATCGACGTCGCGAGAGCAGGCATTGCCGGCAGGTAGGCATCGATCGCCAGCGGTGCCAGCGCCGTATTGGCAGCCACCAGCAACGCCAGCCGCCGTGCGCTCAAGATCGTCACATGTTCTCCTTCAAGATCGAGTTGTTGCTGATCGGCATCCCGCCGTACGCCCGGCTTCGAGGCGGCGTTGTCGTGCTCGACAGACGAAAACTGCCCGGGCGCGGCTTGAAAGAACCCCGCTCGCCCGGACAGGCATTCGAGGCCAGTACGGTCCGGCCTGGCAGTGAAGGCGTACTGTCGATCATCGGGGCGACGGCGCAGGAGCCGACGCCCGCGCCGCGGGGATCGTCACTCGTTACGGCCCGCCCTCGGTCGAGCAGATCAACCGTGCGGGGGGGCGTCGACGCGCTGTGATTCGAGCAGTTCGACGAACGGCTGAAACTCGTGTCGATTGTGCTCGCTCATGCGCATGAGGATGCGGTGGGCTTCCAGGATTCGCTGCTGAATGCCGCTCTCGTCGGCTTCGACCTGAGGCAGCTCATCCAGCTCCGCCGGCTCGGTCAACGGCGCTTCGAGCAGCGTGAAGTAACGCGCGAACCCCATGACGTCCAGCATCCGCCGAACGTCCGGGTGCTCGGCGATGATCGTGGGCGGGTCGTCCAATCGCCCCTGGACTGCCATCGCCACCTTGGCCAGGAACCCCAGTGCAGTGGAGTCGACGTTGGTCGCCTCGCGCAGGTCGACCATCACCGCCCGCAAGCCCGGCAGATCCGCCAGGCGCTGCGCCTCGGCATCCAGTGTCGCACATAGCGTCAAGCGCACGTCGCCGCACAGCTTGAGCACAAATACGCCCGACTCGAAGGCCGCCCTGATCCGCCCTTCAATCATGGTCGAAACCACTCAATGTCATCATGCTGAGATCATCCGGCAGAGGATCCCCCAACGCCAACCCTTCCCTCAGATCGTCGACGCTGGTGCAGTGTGCCGTGCGGTGCTCGAGTTCCTTGAGCCGCGCGTTCAATGAACCCTCCGGCAGGCATTCCAGAACGCCATCGGAGCAGAACCAGAGTCGGAACGACTCGGGTAATGGACACCCGTAGATGGGGTACTCCACATCGGGAAACAACCCCACCGGAGGCCCCTCTCCCCCCAGGTATACGCTTCGCCCCTCCGCCTGGAGAATCGGCATCGGCAGCTGGGCGCCGAGCGCATAGTGCAGAAAATGACGCTCGTGGTCCAGCACACCGGCAAAGACCGTGGCGTGCTTGCCGATGCCGGTCTCCAGCAGCTCCCGGTTGAGCTCGCCCAGCCACCGGGACGGAAACGCTTCCGGCAGCAGCGTCCGCCACTGGGCCAGCCAGCGATTGCAGAGATACTTCAACAACACGGTGACAAAGGCGGAAGAGGCGCCATGGCCGGCGACATCGGCAAAATAGAAGAAGCTGTAGCGGTCGTCACATCGCTGAAAATCGAGAAAGTCACCCGACAGATAGAGCGAAGGCGCGAACCAGTAGTCGCAGCGCACGCCGAGGTGCGAGACACCCGGCGGCGGCAGCAGCTTGCGCTGCACGTGCCCACCTGCCCGCTGGTCGTCCCGGAGCATCTCGAGATGCCTTTCGAGACGATCGTTCAACGCTTCGAGCTCCGCCCGGCTTTCACTGTGATCGCGGGACAGCCGCGTCAGTTCCAGGGCCCGTTCGACCAAGCGCCGCAGAATGTCGACATGCTTGAGCGGTTCGACCAGGTAATCGATCAGCCCGGCATCGAGCGCCTTGTGCAGGTCGTTGTCGCGCCGGCTCTCGCTGATGACGATGGTCGGACGCCCAACGGCCAGCCGCTCCCACCCGTCGTGCGACACCGCTCGCACGTGTGCCACCACGAGATCGCAATGCGCCGGCAGCGTCGAAACCGAGACGGCGGCCCGCACCACGATGTCGAGACGGGAGAGTTCTTCGATCAAGCGTTCACGGTCCGGTCCCGGCAGATCGATCAGACCGATCACAGGCAGCTCGTCCGACAGCGTATTGGACACAGGTCTACTCGGCGAAGTCGTCTTCACTATATTCGAAATCGTCACCGAATCCGCCGCTGGCGAACGGATCCTCGCCAGCCGCTCCGTTGGTGACCTCGAACTGGCGACGCTGGAGATAGGCGTCGCGGATGAAGCTGTAGCGATCTCCCTGGATCAGCGCTTCCTGGTCGAGCAGGCCGGCGCGCAGATCCACGTAGCGCAGGAAGGTCAGGCCGTAACGCCACTTGTCCTCTTCGACATAGGTGACCGGATAAGTGTACATATCGACCGGCAGGCCGCTGGTGTCTCGAACCGTGCTCGGCCCCAGAATCGGCAGCACCAGGTACGGGCCGCTTCCGATCCCCCACACGCCCAGGGTCTGGCCGAAATCCTCTTCGTTCTCGTCCAGCCCCATGCGAGTGGCCGGATCGAGCACGCCACCGACACCCAGCACGGTGTTGACCAGAAAGCGTCCGGAAGCGACGCCGGCATTGCCCCATTCCCACTGGAGGATGCTGTTGAAGACCGTGCGAATCTCCCCCAGGTTGGAGAAGAAATTGCCAACGCCATCCTGAACCGGATCCGGCGTTATGGTGTCGTATCCCTGCGCAACCGGCTTGAGCGCGTAGCGATCGAGCGTATCGTTGAACTGATAGACACCCCGGTTGAAGCCCTCCCACGGATCCTGGGGATTCGATTCTTCCCCGGTCGAGGCGCAACCGCTCAGCGCCGCGGCGACACAGGCGCCGCCCAGCCAATGGATCGATTTCATCAACACGCATTCCCTTTACGCAGTATCACACTGCCCGCACTGTAGCCCGCACCGAAGGAACACACCACCCCCACGTCGCCGTCCTGAAGGTCGTCACGATGCAGATGAAACGCAATGATCGATCCCGCCGAACTGGTATTGGCATAGCGATCGAGTATCACCGGCGCTTCCGATAGCGAGGGCTCGCGGCCCAGCACGCGCTGCGCGATCAGGTCGTTCATGTGACGGTTGGCCTGGTGCAGCCACAGTTTCTTGACCGAGTCCCCGGTCAGCGACTGGCTCTCCAGATGATCGAGGATCAACGAAGCGACCATCGGGCAGACCTCCTTGAACACCTTGCGCCCTTCCTGGACGAAAAGCTTGTCCAGCGCATCGTGCCCTTCGTCGGCAAGACGATTGAGAAATCCGAAGTTATTGCGAATGGCATTGGAGAACTGTGTCTTCAAGCGCGTTCCCAATACCGTGAAGTGCTCCCGATCCTGGGCGAGATGGTCGGCCTCCAGCACGATGGCGGTACAGGCGTCACCGAAGATGAAGTGGCTGTCCCGGTCACGGAAGTTGAGATGCGCCGAACAGATCTCGGGGTTGACCACCAGAACCCGCTCCAGGCTGCCGGCACGGATGGCGTTGGTGGCCATGTCGATGGCGAACGTCGCGCTGGAGCAGGCCACGTTCATGTCGAACGCGTAGCCGCCGGCGCCCAGCGCGGCCTGGACCTCGACCGCGACCGCCGGATACGGGCGCTGGAGGTTGGAGCAGGCGACGATGATCAGGTCGAGCTGAGCGGCACGCAAGCCCGCCTTGTCCAGCGCCTGGCGAGCCGCGGCCACACCCATCTCGGCCTGTACCGACAGGGCGTCGTTGGCGCGCTGTGGAATCCGGGGTCGCATGCGTTCGGGATCCAGAATCCCGCCGGCTTCCATCACGTAGCGACTTTCGATACCCGACGCCTTGAGGATGAAGGCTTCGCTGGAGTGCGCCAGCGGCTCGCGCTCGCCCCGCTCGATCGCTGCCGCGTGCCGCGAGTTTTCGGCGTCGACCCAGGTATTGAAGCTGGCGACCAGTTCGGCGTTATCGATCGAATCCGGCGGCGTGAACAGGCCCGTCGCGGTAATCACGGCTTGCGTCATCGGCTATTACCTCCCGCGGCATCCGCCGCTTTCCATCATTACGCGCACCCGCCGACGGCGGATGCAGTGTATCGAGCCCGCCGATCACACGGTTTGCCCGGTTATCTCCTGCCAGCGTCGCGCCAGGCGCTTCTCCGATACGCTCTCCAGCGTGCCCAACTGCTGTGCGAACAGCGAGACTCGCCACTCCTGCAGCCACCAGCCGAATTCGACCAGGTCGGCATCGACGATCCCGTCGCGATGGGTTTGCCGGCGCCGCGTATCGACCCGCTCCTCCCACGCCTGCACCTGCTGCATCGACAACTGGTCCCGACGCAGGTCCCGTGGCGCCTTCTCGAGCCGGATTTCGGCCGCCTGCATGTAGCGCGGGTAATGTTTGAGCCAGGGGCCGGCGTCGCGCACGAAGCCAGGGTAGACGAGACGTTGCATCTGCGCCTTGAGATCACTGTAGGTCAGCGCCAGCGCCAGCGTAACGTTGCCCTTGAGCGCCTTGGTCACTGCCAGATGGCCTTGCAACGCCTTGTGCAGGTCATCCAGCAGCGCCTCGGCATAGGCGACCAGCTCTCCGCGCCAGGTCTCGAGCCGGGCCTCGAACGCCTGGCGGGAGCGCGGCAAGGGATCGGCGGCCACGGTCTGGGCCAGGCAGGCATCGATGACGTCACGGGACAGCTGCTCGTGACTGCCGACCTTGGCAAACAGCAGCGCGGACTGCTTGAGCGCAGGCAGCTCGCGCTGGATATAGCGTACGGTATCGGGCAATCTGCGCCGGGCCAGCTTGACGATCCCGTCGCGATGGGCGGCTTCGGCGCGGGCGGCGTGGTCGAACCAGGCGACCCGCAGTTCGTCCTCCTCCACCACCATCGCCGGATAGACCTCGACCTGGATCCCGGCCTGGCGGGTCGTGCGCGAACTCGGCAACGGCGTCTCGGGCAGGTCGTCGAGACGCTCGGCGTTGTCTTTCGGCGCCTGGGCCAGCGCCTTGGCGCCCGCCGCGGCGGCCTCGCCAAACCGCGTCTGCAGTTGGCGCAGGTCACGTCCTTCACCCAGCACCTGGCCATTGTGATCCACCACGCGCAGGTTCATCACCAGGTGCGGGTCGAGCTGATCGTGACGCCAAGCCGACGCGTCCAGGCGCGTTCCCGTCTTGATCCGCAGGAACTCCCCCAGCGCCTCCTCGACCGGCCGGTCGTCCGGCGTCAGCGACGCCAGCGCGGCATCGACCCAGTCGGGGATCGGTACCACCTGCCGACGCATCGTCTTGGGCAGGGCCTTGAGCAGTGCGATGCACTTCTCGCGCAGCAACCCGGGCACCAGCCAGCTCAAGCGCCCCTGCGGCAACTGCGCCAACATGACCGCCGGCACGGTCAAGGTGACGCCATCGTCGCCAGCCCCCGGCGAAAAGTGATAGCTGAGCGGATAGCGCACGCCGTTGAACACCAGCTCGTCGGGGTACTGTTCGACATTGACGTCGTCGGCGTCCCGCGCCATCAGCGCCGCCTTGTCCAGCTTGAGAAGATCCGGCGTGTCGCGCTCGGCCTGCTTGCGCCAGTTCTCGAAGCTGCGCCCGCCGGCGACATCCGCCGGAACCCGTTCGTCGTAGAAGGCGAACAGTGTCTCCTCGTCGATGAGGATGTCGCGCTTGCGCGCCCGATCCTCGAGATCCTCCACTTCCGCCATCATCGCACGATTGTGCTCGAAGAACGCCGCCCGGGTCTGGTAGTCGCCCTCCACCAGTGCCCGGCGCAGGAATATCTCCCGGGCCTCCTGCGGCGCCACCTTGGCGTAATCCACGCGGCGGCCGGTAACGATCGGCAGGCCGAATAGCGTCACCTGCTCCAGCGCCACCACCTGGGCGCGCTTGCGCTCCCAGTGGGGTTCGCTGTAGCTGCGCTTGATCAGGTGCGCCGCCTGCGGCTCGATCCACTCCGGCTTGATCCTCGCCGCATCACGCGCGAACAGACGACTGGTCTCCACCATCTCGCCGGCCATCACCCACTTGGGCGGCTTGCGTGACAGGCCCGATGCCGGATGGATCAGGAAGCGCCGGTTCCGGGCACCGAGGAATTCCCGGCTCTCCGGCTGCAACTGCCCCAGGTTGGAGAGCAGCCCGGCAAGCAATGCCTGATGCAGGCGCTGGGTATCGACCCGGGGCTGCTCCGCCGGCTGTTGCTCCGCGCCCGCCGCGCCATTTTCACCGGCCGGTGGGGCGGTATCGGGCTGCATGGCACTCGACGGCGTCAGTTTCATCTCGCGGGTCAACTGGCGCAGTTGGCGATAGGTGTCGTGCCACTCGCGCAGGCGCAGGTAGTTCAGATACTGGTCGCGACACCAGCGCCGCAGTTGACTGCTCGACAGCGTCTCGCGCATGGCGTCGAAGCCATGCCACAGATTGAGCCAGGCGACGAAGTCGGAGTTGGGGTCCTCCCACTGCTTGTGACGCTGGTCGGCGGCCTGGCGCTTCTCCGCCGGCCGCTCGCGGGGATCCTGCGTCGCCAGCGCGCTGACCACGATCAGCACCTCGCGCAGGCACTGGAAACGCTCGCCCGCCAGCACCATTCGCGCCAGGCGCGGATCGATCGGCAAGCGGGACAGCTGTCGTCCGATGGCGGTGATGCGCTCGCCGTCGTCGACGGCCCCCAGCTCGAACAGCAACCGATAGCCATCCTTGACGAAGCGGGCATCCGGCGCATCGACGAACGGGAAATCGAACACGTCGCCCAGCTTGAGCGACAGCATCGACAGAATGACCGAGGCCAGGTTGGTGCGCTGGATTTCGGGTTCGGTGAATTCGGGGCGGGAGAGAAAATCCTCTTCGCTGTAGAGTCGGATGCAGACACCTTCAGCCACGCGCCCGCAACGGCCCTTGCGCTGATCGGCGCTGGCCTGGCTCACCGGCTCGATCGGCAGACGCTGGACCTTGGCGCGCGCACTATAGCGGCTCATTCGGACCAGGCCGGGATCGATCACGTAGCGTATGCCGGGTACGGTCAACGAGGTCTCGGCCACGTTGGTGGAGAGCACGATGCGCCGGCCGGCGTGGGGCTGGAACACCCGGTTCTGTTCGGCGTTGGAGAGCCGCGCATAGAGCGGCAGGATCTCGGTGCTCTTGAGCTCGGCGCGTCGCAGCACGTCTGCCGTCTCGCGAATGTCGCGCTCGCCCGGCAGGAAGATCAGGATATCCCGCGGGCCGCTATACCAGCGCTTTTCGCGCTCGATTCGCTCGACCTCGTCGACCGCCGCCAGAATGCCCTCCTGCAGGGTCAGGTCCTCCTCGTCCCGCGACTCCCGCACCAGCGGCCGATAATGCACCTCGACCGGATAGGCACGCCCGGAGACCTCGACCACCGGCGCGGGCTGCACCTCGCCGTTGCGCTCGACGGCAAAATGCCGGGAGAGTCGCTCGACGTCGATGGTCGCCGAGGTGACGATCACCTTGAGGTCGGGGCGTCGGGCCGTCAGGCGCTTGAGATAGCCGAGCAGGAAGTCGATGTTGAGGCTGCGCTCGTGCGCTTCATCGATGATGATCGCCTCGTAGCGCATCAGGTCCGGATCGTGCTGCGTCTCGGCCAGCAGGATGCCGTCGGTCATCAGCTTGACCAGCGTGTCGTCACTGCTCTGATCGGTGAAGCGAACCTGATAACCGACCTGCTCGCCCAGCGGCACCTCCAGCTCTTCGGCCAGGCGGGCCGCCACCGACCGTGCCGCCAGACGGCGCGGCTGGGTGTGGCCGATCATGCCACGCCGCCCCAGTCCCAGCTCCAGACAGAGCTTGGGTAGCTGGGTGGTCTTGCCGGAGCCGGTCTCGCCGGCGACCACCACCACCTGATGCTCGCGCAGGGCTTCGAGAATGGTTTCGCGCTTGGCGGCGACCGGCAACGCGTCGGGGTAGTTCAGCGTCACCGGCTGGCGCTGGCGACGCGCGAGTACCTCACTGGACGCCGCCAGTCGCGTTTCGACCTCTTTCAGCGACCGGTCGATCGGCTTGCCGTCGCGGGCACGTTGCGCCAGGCGCTGGAGCCGCCGACGCTGCTCGTGGGCATCGCGCAGCAGACAGCCGTCCAGGCGAGTTTCCAGGTCATTCAGGGCTTGCAGCGAGGGGGAAGCGATAGCGCTCAAGAGATCCTCTACGTCGGCGAGAACGGGCCGCCACCAAGGATGGTGACGAACCCGTCATTGTAGCGCCGTCAGCGGATCAACTCACGTCCGAGGGGAACCGATGTCACGCCGGGGGCTCATCGCCTGCCTTGCCGGACATCTCATCGCGCAGCTCCCGCCGCAGGACCTTGCCGACATTGCTCTTGGGCAGTTCGTCCCGCAGCTCCACGAACTTGGGCACCTTGTAGGCGGTCAGCTCCCGCTTGCACCACTGACGCAGCGCCTGGGGGTCGAGACTCTCGTTGCGAGCGACCACGAACAGCTTGACGGCCTCCCCGGTCTCCTCGTCGGGCACGCCCACCGCGGCGGCCTCGAGTACGTCCGGATGCCCCACGACCACCTCTTCGATCTCGTTGGGATAGACGTTGAAACCCGAGACCAGAATCATGTCCTTCTTGCGGTCGACGATCTTGACGTAGCCATCCTCCTGCACCACCGCCATGTCGCCGGTGCGCAGCCAGCCGTCGTCGCTGAGCGTCTTGGCGGTATCCTCCGGGCGATTCCAGTAACCCTTCATCACCTGCGGCCCCTTGATGCAGAGCTCGCCGCTCTCCCCCGGCGGCAGCGCGCGCCCCTCGTCGTCGACCACCCGCACCGACGTGCCCGCCACCGGGCGGCCGATGGTACCGATCTGCGCCGCATCGGGCGGGTTGACCAGGGCGATCGGCGACGTCTCGGTCAAGCCGTAGCCCTCGACGATGCCGTTGCCGGTCACCTCCTGCCAGCGCTTGGCAGCGGCCTGGGTCAGCGCCATGCCGCCGGAGATGGTGAACTTGAGCCGCGAGAAGTCGAGCGCCTTGAAGTCGTCGCGCTGGCACAGGGCGTTGAACAGGGTGTTGAGCCCCACGAAGACCGTGAACGGCGTTTTCGACAACGTCTTGACGAAGCCGGCGATGTCACGGGGATTGGGTATCAGGATGTTGTGCTGACCGGTGGTCATTGCGTACAGGCAGTTCACGGTGAAGGTATAGATGTGATAGCAAGGCAGCGGCGCGATGATCGTCTCGCGGCCGTGCTCCAGGGTGTCGCCGAGCAGCTCCTGGGTCTGCAGCATGTTGGCGATCAGGTTGCGGTGCGTCAGCATCGCGCCCTTGGCCACCCCGGTGGTGCCGCCGGTGTACTGCAGCACGGCGATCTCTTCGTCCTGCCCCGCCGCGACCTTGGCCGCACGCCCGCTGCCCGCCAGCGTACGCCGAAAGCCGACCGCCTGGGGCAGCGAGTAGGCGGGCACCATCTTCTTGACCCGACGCACCACGACATTGATCAGCGCGCGCTTGGGCCAGTCGTGGAGATCGCCCATCTCGGTGACCACCACGTGACGGATATCGGTCTGGGCGATCACGTTCTCGAGCTTGTGGGCCATGTTGGCCAGCACCACGATCGCCTTGACCCCGGCGTCGCGGAACTGGTGGCGCATCTCGCGCTCGGTGTAGAGCGGATTGGTGTTGACGATCACCAGCCCGGCACGCAGCGCGCCGAACACGGCCACCGGGAACTGCAGCACGTTGGGCAATTGGATGGCGATGCGATCGCCCGGTGCGAGATCGTCGTGGCTTTGCAGCCAGGCGGCAAAGCGGTCGGCGAGACGATCGATATCGGCATAGCTCAGCGTCTTGCCCATGCAGCTGAACGCTGGCTTGTCGGCGTAGCGGCGACACGCGTCGGCGATGATGTCGTTGACCGAGTGGAAGGCCTCGAGCCCCGTCAGGGGCACTCCGGACTCGACGTGGGCGTTCGCGCTGTCAGCCATGGGATCTCCTTGATTCGTGACGGTTATCGATCTTATATCAGATCGGGCCGACGAGGCGCTGCCACCAAGGTTGTAAGAGGCCCGACACGGCCGCCGCATGGCGATGGCGTGACCAGGTCACCGCCGAAAGGCTAGATCGACGGCTCCTCGCGCCGGGCCAGCCGGCGCCGTTTCGCCGCGCGCCGCCAGCGCAACAAGATCCACGACAGCAGGATGACGGCGATGACGATCCAGGTCACCGGCCGCTGCGCGTAGGTTTCCACGTAGGGCCTGGCGAGCCGCCATCCCTGCTGCGCCTTGTCGACGGCAATGTCGGCCATCTGCGAAGCGGTCAGTCCGTCGGTGAAGTCATCGCCAGCGTCCGGACCCGTACCATCGTCCTGC
>NZ_CEXLVS010000071.1:12745-16573 GCF_982684285.1 Salinicola sp.
GTTCGAGATCCGCGCCGCTCAGCCCGACGGAGGCTTCGGGATTGAGCCGCACGACCGGCAGCTCGAAGTGCAGCGTGCGTCCGTCGACACGGGCGTCGGCGGCAATGGTGACCGGCAGCGACTGGCCTGGATCGGTCCGCGGCACCGCAATCGTCCACTCCCGCTCCCCGCTCCGACGCACATCGAGTGGCCTGCCGGTGAGGCTTGCACTGAGTTGGGTATTGTTGACGTCCAGATCGGGATGATTGGCATGCACGACGATCTGCGAGCCGTCCTCGCTCAGCACGGCACTCAGTGCGGCCACCACGTTGACCGTCTGCACCTGCTGGCGAATCATGCGATCGCTGCGCGCGGTGATCGTCAGCCGGGCGTTGCCGAGCTGGTCGACCCCTGGCAGATCACCACGGAAATGGTCGTCGGACGGTTCCAGCGGCGTCCCGGCGAGGACGGCCCCGTCCAGCTCCTTCAGCTCAGCCCGAACGCTGAGTCCGTCGGGCCGACTGTCCGCTCCCAGCGTTTCGCCGTCCGCGGCCAGCCAGACGTCCAGCGGCGTGGAAAAGCCGCGATAGAGCGTTGCCGGAAGCGGTGCACTGCGCAGCATGGTATCGGCGTGAATGCCGATACGGCTATCGCCACCGATGTCGCCCTCGATTCGCCACTCTCCGGGGGCCGGATCGGGCACGGTGACGAGGTCGTAACGATCGCTGCTCTGCCACTCCACGGTCCCCGGATGATCGCCGCGGGAGTAGCGCTGGCCATCGGGTCCCACCAGCACCGGCGAATCGACGCCCGGATCGTGGAACAGCAGCGCGTTGAATTCGTCGATGTCGTCATCGACGTTGAACCGCTGCTGTCCGTCGATGGGAATCTGGTCGCCCGGCAGGATGCGATCGAGAACGTCCAGGAAGGCACGCAGCAGCTCTTCCGGCGTGTCGGCGACCGCCGCCAGTCCGCCGGTGGCCTGCGCGACCTGCTCGAGCAGCGGCAGATCGACATTGTTGGAGAGCGCGATGGCGTGGACGACGACGCCACGACCGGCAAGCTCCGGCGACAACTCGTCGATGATGCGTTGGCGCGATGCCCTGTCGCGCTGCGCCTTGTCGCTGCCGGACGCCGGC
Organism: Salinicola sp.; assembly: GCF_982684285.1. NCBI lineage: Bacteria > Pseudomonadati > Pseudomonadota > Gammaproteobacteria > Oceanospirillales > Halomonadaceae > Salinicola > Salinicola sp. The sequence goes on from NZ_CEXLVS010000071.1 coordinate 13,864, forward strand.
AGGTCGACCATCCCATCGGTCAGCAGGATCAGGTGCCGGTTGGCACTGTCCGGCGCGGCATCGGCCGCCTGGCGCAGCGCCCGCTCGATGTCCGTGAACTGCTGATAGTCGGTCAACCGCGGCGAGAGGCTGGCCACGCGGCCGCGCCAGGCGGCCGCCACCGCGCCGCTCGGGAGGGGATTGGAGACGGTGGTGCCGAAGGTCCAGATCGAGGCCCGAGCGCTTGGCGGCAGCAGGGTCGCGGCGAAGCCCAGGGCGTTGGCCCGCAGGTTCTGCGGATCGTTCTGCTTCATGCTGCCGGAAACGTCGACGACGATCCGCACGTCCGGCGCGGACTGCGCCAGCGCCCAGGTTGGGGCGAACCCCGTTGCCAGCAGTACGATCAACAACAACGCACGCATCTCTCGCTTCCTTGTCGAAACACACGCCGAGAACGAGGTCACGCCGCCCTCGTCCAGCAACATCGTTGGATAGTCATTCGATCCGCGGAAATCAGTTGACCATCGGCTCGCGCCGACCACCCGGCTTGCCACGGGCGTGGCCACGCTTGTTGCTAGCCCGCGCCGGGGAGCCCTGCTTCCGATCCTGCTTCCGATCCTGACCGGAGCCGCCATCGGCGTCGTCGTGGCGGCGCCGCAGCAGACGCCACGCCACCAGGCCCAGCGCGCCACCGATCGCGGCTCCGACCAGCAACAGTGGCATAGCGCCGGCGACCTGACCGCCATCGTGCTGGATGACGCCGACAGCCATCACCACGATGGCCGGGGCCAGACCGGAGTAGGTCGCCCCCGGCTGCAACAGCGGCAGCGAGAACGGCGCCACCATCCACAACCCGCCAGCGACGACGCCGACCAGAATCAGCCGCGGCAACAGCGGCAGCCACCGCACCCCCAGGTAACCGGTTACCAGAACGATCAGGGAGAGTGCGCCATAACTCAGCCAGAGCTGCGGCAGCGAATCGGAAAACAGCATGGTAATGACTCTCGATTCATACGATTTGCCACATGGTACACTCCAACCAGGCAAAGCACAGCCGCGCCCGCGCGATCGGGTGCGCGATTCGATCCCGAACCGCCGGTACACCGCCGCCCCTGAGCGCCAGCCCGGGAGGGCGGCGCCCGTTCCCCGACAGCTCCAGCCCTCAAGGATCCCGCACAGCCCCATGTCCCGCTCGCAGACCACCCAAGCGCCCCCCGCCGTTCACTTCCGCCGCAGTGACGATCCCGACTGGCACTGGCTGGAGTCACGTGACGACCCTCAGGTCAAAGCGTTCCTGCGCGCGGCCAATCGCGAGAGCGATGCCTTCTTCTCTCCCCTCGCGTCGCTGGAGAATGCCCTGTACGACGGACATCTGGCGCGACGCGAGCTCCAGGTCACCGGCTTGCCGACGGCCCTGGAACGCTTTCGCTACTGGAGCGAAACGGCCAGCGACGCCGACTATCCACTGTGGTGGCGTCAGGCGATGGACGGTACCGGCCCCGCCGAGCTGCTGCTCGACCTCGAGTCACGCTCGGAAGCCCACGACTTCCTCGAGCTGGGCGACATGGCGATCTCGTCGGACGAGCAGTGGCTGGCCTGGACCGAGGATGCCAGCGGCAACGAATATTTCGACCTCTATCTGAAACGGTTACCGGACGGCGAGCCGGTCCGCCTGCGCCGCCGCATCGGCCCGGATCTGGTGTGGGCGGAGGACAACCGCACGCTACTGTTCACCCGCTACGACGCCACGCAGCGCCCCGCCAGCGTATGGCTGCTGCGGCCCGAGGACGACCACTGCGAGAAGATCTTCGAAGAGAGCGATGTCGAATTCTGGGTCGGCGTGGGCAAGACGCGCTCTCGCCAATGGCTGATCGTGGAGACGGCCTCCAAGGACACCGCCGAATGCCACCTGATCCCGGCCGATGCACCTGGCACCCCGCCCCGCTGCGTCCGCCCGCGGGAAGCGGGGGTCGAGTATGGCCTGGAGCACCGCAACGATACCTTCTACGTACTGCACAATCGCGATGCCTCTCACTTCCGCCTGGACACCGCTCCGGCGTCTCGCCCGTCGAGCTGGACCCCACTCGTACCGCATCGCGACGACGTCACCCTCGAGGGCATCGACGCTTTCGCCTGGGGGCTGGTGATTACCGAGCGTGACCATCACGAGGCCCAGGTGTACCTGCGCGTAATCGAACTCCCGGATGAGGGGTCGTCGGAGGACGACACCCGGCGGCCGGAGGAGCCGCTAGGCTTGCGACTGCCGCTTCCCGAGGCCCCTTGCAGCCTCGCACTCGGCGACACCCCCGACTTCCATACCCGCAAACTTCACCTGCGCGAAGAGTCGTTCACCCTGCCGGTGCGATGGGTCGAGCATGACCTGGACAGCGGCGAGCAGCGCGTTCTCAAGACGCAGCCGCTGTACGGTGATCTGCAGCCCCGGGACCTGGTCTGCCAGAGGCTGTGGGCCGCGGGTCATGACGGGGAGCGCATTCCCGTCTCGGTGGTGGCCAGAGCCGACATGCTGGGCAAGGCGCCGATGCCGACGCTGCTCTACGGCTACGGCGCCTACGGCGAGGTACTCGACCCCTGGTTCTCGATCGCGCGCCTGGAACTGCTCTCTCGTGGCGTCGCGTTCGCCGTCGCCCATGTCCGCGGCGGTGGTGACCGCGGCGAGCCCTGGTACCTGGCGGGCAAGCTCGAGTACAAGGAAAACAGCTTCAGGGACTTT
>NZ_CEXLVS010000072.1:0-16483 GCF_982684285.1 Salinicola sp.
GCCAGGGCGGCCTGAGAATTTCCGAGTTGTTCCCGAAACTCGCCGGGCATGCCGCCGACCTGGGTGGGCGGGCGGGGAATCTCCGGCCGTGCGATCGCCCGCGTCCTGGCTGGTCGCGGCGAGCGCTTCATGGTCGCCGATACCCGCGCCGCCCCCCCGGGACTCGAGGCTTTCCGTGCGGCCTATCCGGAGATCGAACTCCACCTGGGGAGCCTGGATTCGCTGGATCTGGAGGCATTCGCCGAGATCGTCGTGAGTCCTGGCATCGATCTCGAGCGGACCGGCCTGGGCGCTGTCCGGGACCGGGTCATCGGCGAGATTTCTCTGTTTGCGCGACACTGCGAAGCGCCGATCGTGGCCATCACCGGGTCCAATGCCAAGTCGACCGTGACCACGCTGGTGGGCGAGATGGCGCGGCAGGCGGGCAGGCGCGTCGCGGTCGGCGGCAACCTCGGCGATGCCGCACTGGACCTGCTGATCGATCACGCGGACGCGGAGCTGTTCGTGCTGGAGCTGTCGAGCTTTCAACTGGAGACGCTCACCGGACTGGGGGCGGCCTGCGCGGCGTTTCTGAATCTGTCGGCCGACCATCTCGATCGCCATGGCGACATGCAGGGCTACCGCCGGGCCAAGGCGCGGATTTTCGAGGGTGCCGCCCATGCCGTCGCCAACGCGGATGATGCGGCCACCTGGCCGGGACAGGAGGCGTTGAGCTGCGAGCGCTTCACCACCCACTCGCCCGGTGACGACGAGTGGGGCATCTCGAGCGTGGCGGGCGGGACGGGCGAGTGGCTTTGCCACGGCCGGCAACCGTTGATGCCGGTCGATGAACTGCGCCTGGCGGGTCGGCACAATCACGCCAACGCGCTGGCGGCGATGGCGATCGCCCATGTCGTCGGCATTGACGGGGATGTGGTCCGTGGGGTCCTTTGCCGTTTTGCCGGCTTGCCGCATCGCGGCGAGATCGTTGCCGAACGCGGCGGCGTGCGCTGGATCAACGACTCCAAAGGCACTAACGTGGGCGCGACACTGGCGGCGATCGCCGGGGTCGGGGAGACGCTGACCGGGAAACTGGTCTGGTTGGGCGGCGGAGTCGGCAAGGGCGCCGACTTCACGCCGTTGGCCGAACCGCTGGCACGCTATGCTCGGGAAGCGATCGTGTTCGGCCAGGATGCGCCGCAGTTGGTCGCCGCGCTCGAGCCGCAGGTCGCCACCTGGCGGGTCGACACGCTGGCAGACGCCGTGCGGCGCGCGGCCTCGATCGCCGAGCCGGGGGATTGCGTGCTGCTGTCGCCCGCCTGTGCAAGTCTCGACCAGTTTCCCAACTACCTGGCGCGCGGCGAGGCGTTTCGCGCCCTGCTTGATCAAGGGCAGCTCGGACAAGGGCAGGAAGCCGCATGCTGAAGGCCATGATGAAGACGTCGCAGGCGCGACTGACCACCAAGCACCAGTCGTTCGATGGCTGGCTACTGCTGGCGACGCTGTCGCTGATGCTGATCGGCTGGGTGATGGTGACCTCGGCATCCACCGAGATCGCCGCGAGCCTGACCGGCAACCCCTACTATTTCAGTATTCGTCACGGCATCTTCGTACTCGCCGCGATCGGCGTCGGGCTCGTCGCCGTGCGCCTGCCGCTCGACTGGTGGCGACAGAAAGGCCCTTTGATGCTGATCGTGGCGCTGTTGCTGCTGTTCGTCGTGCTGATCGTGGGCCGTGAAATCAACGGCAGCCGGCGCTGGATTCCGCTCGGCATCATCAATATCCAGGCGTCGGAAGTCGCCAAGCTGTGTCTGATCGTCTACATCGCCGGCTACCTGGAGCGCTTCCTGCCGGACGTGCGGCGCACCTGGGGAGCCTTCATGCGGCCGCTGGCGGTGATGGCGTTGATCGGTTTCCTGCTGATCCTCGAGCCGGACTACGGCGCCGTGGTGGTGTTGACCGGCTGCGTGATGGGCATGTTGCTGCTCTCCGGTGCCCCGCTGTGGCGATTTCTGCTGATCCTGGCCGTGGTGGGGTCGGGTGCCGTCATGCTGGCGGTGGCGGAACCCTATCGTTTGCAGCGGATCACCAGTTTCGCCAATCCCTGGGCGGATCAGTACAACACCGGCTATCAGCTGACCCAAGCGCTGATCGCCTTCGGGCGGGGGCACTGGTTCGGTCTGGGGCTGGGTAACAGCGTCCAGAAACTGTTCTACCTGCCGGAAGCACACACCGATTTCGTGTTTGCCGTGCTGGCCGAGGAGCTGGGATTGTTCGGCGCCATGGCGGTGATTCTCCTGTTCGCCCTGCTGGTCTTCCGGGCCTTCAGGATCGGACGCAAGGCGGAACTGATCGGCATCCCGTTCGCGGCTTACCTCTGCTATGGCATTGCGCTGGTCATCGGTGCACAGGCATTCATCAACATCTCCGTCAGCGCGGGCATGCTACCCACCAAAGGCTTGACGCTGCCACTTCTGAGCTACGGCGGTTCGAGTCTCATCATCAGCGGGATCATGATGGCCATACTGTTTCGCGTCGACGCCGAGGTCAGGCGGCTTCAGCGCCGAGCCGAACCCAAGGCCGCTCCCGAGCCCCCCTCCGACACCCAGGCCTCGGAGCCGGGCTCATGAGCGGCACGCGGCGCGTTCTGATCATGGCCGGCGGCACCGGCGGGCATGTCGTGCCCGCGCTCTCGCTGGCCAAGGCCCTGCGCGAACGAGGGGTGGCAGTCGAGTGGCTGGGGAGTCCGAGAGGCATCGAGAACCGTCTCGTTCCCGCTGCGGACATCCCGTTGAACCGCATCGCGGTGTCCGGGTTGCGGGGCAACGGTCTGGGCGGCTGGTTGGCGATCCCGTGGCGGCTGAGCCGGGCGATCTGGCAGGCCCGGCGGGTGATACAGCGCTTCGACCCGCAGCTCGTCGTCGGGCTCGGCGGCTTTGCCAGCGGCCCTGGAGGCCTGGCTGCGCGCTTGAGCGGAAAACCACTGGTGGTGCATGAACAGAACGCCGTCGCCGGCTTGACCAATCGGTCGTTGGCGCATCTGGCGACCCGAGTCTACGCCGCCTTCCCGGGGGCTTTCCCGCCGGCCAAGGCCGAGGTGGTCGGCAATCCAGTGCGCGACGACATCGCGGTGCTGGGAGAGACTCCCAGGACGGTCGAGCAGATGGCCGGCCGGCCGCTGCGGCTGCTGGTGCTGGGCGGGTCGCTAGGGGCGCAGTCCCTGAACCGGAAGCTGCCCGTTGCGCTGGCGGCGCTGGATCCCTCGCGGCGACCGCAGGTACGTCATCAGGCGGGGCGCGACAAGGACGACGAGACGCGGGAGGCCTATCGAGCGGCCGGCGTCGAGGTGGAGGTGAGCGCTTTCATCGACGACATGGCTGTCGCCTACGACTGGGCGGACGTCATCGTGTGTCGAGCCGGCGCCCTGACCATCGCCGAGCTCTCCGCCGCGGCCAAGCCCTCCCTGCTGGTGCCGTTCCCTCATGCCGTCGACGACCACCAGACCCATAACGCACGCCACCTCGTCGACGCGGGTGGCGCTGAATTGATACAGCAGGCCGAGCTCACCCCTGAACGTTTGCAGGCGATGCTCGAGTCACTTTTGCAGCCCGACGTGCTGGCGACAATGGCGATTCAGGCACGTCGGGTAGCCCACCTCGATGCCGTCGGGCGCCTGGTCGACGGCTGCATGGAGATCGGTTTTGAGCGATAGCATTCAGACGCGCCCGACGCGGTCGCATCTCGGCATGCGGCGTATTCGGGGCATTCATTTCGTCGGAATCGGTGGGGCCGGGATGTGCGGCATCGCCGAAGTGCTGGCCAACGAAGGCTACCAAGTCAGCGGTAGTGACCTGAGGGAATCGGCGGTCACCCACCATCTGCGAGACTGTGGCATTCGTGTCGCCATTGGCCATGCGGCGGTCAACGCAGAAGGGGCCAACGTGATCGTGGTGTCGACGGCCGTCGATCCGACCAACCCGGAGATCCAGTGGGCACGAGAGCATCGGGTGCCGGTGGTGCGCCGTGCCGAGATGCTGGCCGAGCTGATGCGCTTCCGCCACGGGATCGCGGTTGCGGGTACCCACGGCAAGACCACCACCACGAGCCTGCTGTCGACACTGTTCGCCGAGGCGGGGCTCGATCCGACGTTCGTCATTGGTGGCAAGCTGACCAGCGCGGGAACCAACGCGCGTCTCGGTTCCGGGGAGTTCCTCGTCGCCGAGGCCGACGAGTCCGATGCATCCTTCCTGCACCTGCAGCCGATGACGGCGATCGTGACGAATATCGACGCCGACCATATGGCGACTTATGACGGCGATTTTTCCCGACTGAAGACGACCTTCATCGAATTTCTGCACAACCTGCCTTTCTACGGCCGGGCCGTGCTGTGCCTCGACGATGACAACGTGCGGGAATTGCTGCCGCAGGTTCAGCGCCAATTCGTCACTTACGGTTTCAACGAAGAGGCCGATTATCGCATTCGGGACTTCCAGCAGACCGCCGACACCATTCGATTCGTCGCCGAGCGTCCCGGCGACTCCGCGGCGTTGAACATCACCCTGGCGATGCCGGGCACCCATAATGCCCTCAACGCGCTCGCGGCCATCGCCGTGGCCACCGATGCCGGCGTCGGCGACGACGATATCGTTAGAGGGCTGGCGTCTTTCGGCGGCGTCGGACGTCGTTTTCGGATTCACGGCCACTATCCGCTGTCGCAGGGCGGCGAAGTGATGCTGGTCGACGACTACGGCCACCACCCGCGTGAAGTCGAGATGGTGATTCGTGCGGTTCGCTCCGGCTGGCCGCAGCGTCGGCTGGTGATGCTCTATCAGCCCCATCGCTATACCCGAACGCGGGATCTCTACGAGGACTTCGTCAGGGTGCTCTCCGGCGTCGACACCTTGTTGCTGCTCGACGTGTATGGCGCTGGCGAAGCGCCGATTCCCGGCGCGGAAGGAAAGACGCTGGCGGGCTCGATTCGCCAGCGCGGTCAGGTCGATCCACTGTTCGTCGAGGAAAAGTCGGCACTGCCGGGGATCCTTGCGCGCGTGCTGCGGCCCGGCGATATTCTGATCACCCAGGGGGCCGGAGATATCGGCGGTATCGCCCAGGGGCTCGCCCACTGCGCGCTCAAGCTCGACGAGGTGATCCTTTGAGGCTGGTGGCCGTGTCGGAAGAGAGTGCTTGCGTCATGGAGCGACCGACGCATCCCGAGCGACGCCAGGCCGCAGCGTCGGCGGGGCGGGCACCATGAATACCAGCGCGCGGGGTACGCTGCTCGGCATCCTCATGATCGTGGTGCTGATCGGTGCCGGCGGCAGGGCGCTGTGGCTGTGGCTGGACAAGCCCATCGCACGGGTCTCGATCAGCGGTGACCTGAATTACGTCAGCGCGGCTTACCTTCAGAAGGAGTTGGCTCCCCTGGTGAGCGGCCATACCTGGCTCTCCCTCTCCTTGAGCGACCTGCGCACCGAAGCGCGCAAGATTGGCTGGCTGCGGGAAGTGACCGTCTCTCGCGAGTGGCCCAACACCCTGCGGTTCGTGCTTTACGAGCAAGATCCGGTCGCTCGCTGGAATGACGAGCTGCTGCTGAATAGTCGCGGTCAGCCATTCTCGCCCGGGCCGGTGAGCGATTTCGGGCGGCGTCTCCCCGACCTCGGTGGCCCCGACGGCACGGGGCGGGAGGTGCTGGGTTATTACGACTCCCTGCGCCGTGCGCTGTCCGATCTCGGGCTCTCGATCACCCAGTTGAGGCTCGAGCCACGTGGCGCCTGGCGCTTTCAAATCAATGATGGCGTCTGGGTGATTCTCGGGCGGACGGACTTGGACGCGAGGTTGGCTCGCTTTATTGCCGCATGGAAACGACAGTTGGGACAGGAGGCGTCGCAGATACGCTACATCGATCTCCGTTATCCCAATGGCGTTTCGGTGGCGAGACATGGCGAAACGGCCCCCGTCTCGAGCGATTAGTTCGGGATTCCCGGGTGACAAGCCGGCCCCGATCCCGCGGCTGGCGTCGTCTCCGGCCTCACGATCTGAAAGGATGTGTGTGTCGTGAGTGACGACTTCTTACTCGTCGGGCCCCGTACTTAACCTCGTCTAACGTCGCGGAGCCGTTATTTTCGGAGCGCTTTAATAGCGGCAAGACTCCTTCCTTATTTCCCTTTTAAAGAAAAAGGGCTTAATGTGGCTTTTGTTTCAGCGATGGGCTGGTGAAAAGGGTCGTCTTGTTCCTATAATAAGCGCGAATCTTTGTTGGCCCATTTTTATCCGGTTTATCGGTGAAGTTTGAGGAGCGACCCCGACCTATGGCAGGACAATCCAACGCTTCCAATATGGTGGTCGGGCTGGATATCGGAACATCCAAGGTGGTCGCCATCGTGGGGCAACCCACTGACGATGGCGGGTTGGAAATTGCCGGGATTGGTTCGCATCCTTCGCGTGGCATGAAGAAGGGTGTCGTGATCAATATCGAGTCAACCGTTCAGTCGATTCAGCGCGCCGTAGAAGAAGCCGAGCTGATGGCAGGTTGCGACATCCACTCTGTCTACGTCGGGATCGCCGGCAGCCATATCAGCTCCATGAATTCCGATGGTGTCGTGGCGATCAAGGAGCGGGAGGTCGCGCCCGCCGACATCGATCGCGTCATCGACTCCGCCCGTGCGCGGGCCATTTCCGAGGGGCAGCGCGTGCTGCACGTGATTCCCCAGGAGTTCGCCATCGACACCCAGGAGGGGATTCGCGAGCCGCTGGGGATGTCCGGCGTTCGGCTGGAAGCTCGCGTCCACCTGGTGACCGCCGCGATGAACGCCGTCCAGAATATCGAGAAGTGCGTCCGCCGCTGTGGCCTGGAAGTCGATGACATCATTCTCGAGCAACTGGCCTCGAGCCACGCGGTGCTGACCGAGGACGAGCGCGAGCTCGGCGTTTGCATGGTCGATATCGGTGGCGGGACCACCGACATCGCCGTCTTCACCGAGGGCGCCATTCGACACACCGCCGTGATCCCGATAGCCGGGGATCAGGTGACCAACGATATCGCCATGGCGCTGCGCACGCCGACCCAGTACGCCGAGGATATCAAGGTCAAGTACGCCTGCGCGCTGACACAGTTGGCGAGCAGCGATGAGATGATCAAGGTGCCCAGCGTCGGCGACCGGCCGGCCCGGGACCTCTCCCGCCAGGCGCTGGCGGAAGTCGTGGAACCCCGTTACGAGGAACTCTTTACGCTGGTGCGCGAGGAGCTTCGCCGCAGCGGCTACGAGGATCTGGTGGCGGCCGGAATCGTGTTGACGGGGGGCACCTCTCGAATGGAGGGGGTGGTCGAGCTGGCGGAGGAGATATTCCACATGCCGGTCCGTATCGCGTGCCCGTACAACGTCCGTGGCTTGGCGGACGTGGTACGCAACCCGATTTATTCGACGGGGGTAGGTTTGCTACTCTACGGAATGAAGGACGCCAAGCACTCTCGCGCAGTATCAGCCCAGCCTCAAAGGGAAGACTCACTTCCCCGGCGCGCAACCAGGGATGAGGTTTCGACGCTGGAGCGACTCAAAGGCTGGTTTAAAGGAAATTTCTGACAGGCCGCAAGCGGTCTTGGAGACGGGGCAATGTTCGAACTAGTAGATAACGCACCTTCTAGTAGTGCAGTCATCAAAGTCATCGGTGTCGGCGGCGGCGGCGGCAACGCCGTCAACCACATGGTCGAGAGTAACATCGAAGGCGTCGAGTTCATCTGCGCCAACACCGATGCCCAGGCGCTCAAGCGCGTGGCGGCCAAGACCGTTCTCCAGCTGGGTGGCGAGATCACCAAGGGGTTGGGTGCCGGGGCCAATCCGGATGTGGGGCGCCAGGCGGCCATGGAGGATCGCGATCGCATCGCCGAGATGCTCCAGGGCGCGGACATGATCTTCATCACCGCCGGCATGGGCGGTGGTACGGGTACCGGCGGCGCCCCCGTGGTCGCCCAGGTGGCCAAGGAGCTGGGAATCCTGACCGTCGCCGTCGTCACGCGCCCCTTCCCGTTCGAAGGGCCGAAGCGCATGCGCGCGGCCGAAGAGGGAATGAAAGAGCTCTCCGAGTACGTCGATTCGCTGATCACCATCCCCAACGAGAAGCTGCTGTCGGTGCTGGGCAAGAACGCCAGCCTGCTGACCGCCTTCAGTGCCGCCAACGATGTGCTGCTGGGCGCCGTTCAGGGTATCGCCGAACTGATCACCAGCCCGGGTATCATCAACGTCGACTTCGCCGACGTGCGTACGGTGATGTCCGAGATGGGGATGGCGATGATGGGAACCGGCGCGGCGACCGGCGAGAACCGTGCCCGCGAAGCGGCCGAGAAAGCCATTCGCAGCCCGCTGCTCGAGGATATCGACCTGCACGGCGCCCGCGGCATTCTGGTCAACATCACGGCTGGCCCGGATCTCTCCATCGGTGAATTCAACGATGTGGGGGCGACGGTCCAGGAGTTCGCCTCCCAGGATGCGACCATCGTGGTGGGTACCGCCATCGATATGGAGATGTCCGACGAGCTGCGCGTGACCGTCGTCGCCGCGGGATTGGATGCCCAGAAGGAGAAGGCCATTCCCCGCGAAACCGCCGCTTCCCGCCCGGAAACGACCGACTATCGCAAGCTTCAGCAGCCGGCCGTCATGCGTCAGCAGGCCGCACGCGCCGAGCAGGAAGCGGCAGCGAAGAAGTCGCAGCAGGAGAAGCGCAAGACATCGGACATGGACGATTACCTCGACATTCCGGCGTTCCTGCGTCGTCAGGCGGATTGATAGACCAATGGACTGCCCATCATCATTTTGTAACGTCGATATGGTTGGTGGGCCGATGGTTTGGTGTTATAGTGAACACCGTTTCCAAACCATTTGACTGTCAGGTCGATGCCCATGATCAAACAACGAACGCTGCAGAACACGATCCGCGCCACAGGCGTAGGGCTCCATTCCGGAGAAAAAGTGTATCTGACGTTGCGTCCTGCGACGCCCAACACGGGCATCGTCTTCGTGCGTACCGACCTCGACCCGGTGGTGCACATCCCTGCACACGCTGAAAGCGTCACCGACACCAACCTCTGCACGGCGCTCTCCAAGGATGGCGTCAAGGTTGCCACCGTCGAGCACCTGATGTCGGCGTTCGCGGGGTTGGGGATCGACAACGCCTACGTCGAATTGAGCGCACCGGAAGTGCCGATCATGGATGGCAGCGCCGGCCCCTTCGTCTTCCTGATCCAGTCGGCGGGTATTGCCGAGCAGTCGGCGCCGAAGCAGTTCATTCGTATCAAGCGCGAAGTGACCGTCAACGACGACGGCAAGCAGGCGACCTTTCTACCGCACAACGGATTCAAGGTCAGTTTCGCGATCGATTTCGATCACCCCGTCTTCGAACAGCAGAAGCAGACCGCGACCGTCGATTTTTCCACGACTTCCTTCGTCAAGGAGGTGTCGCGAGCGCGCACGTTCGGTTTCATGCGCGACCTGGAGTTCCTGCGCTCGCAGAACCTGGCGCTGGGGGGGAGTCTCGACAACGCCATCGTCGTCGACGACTACCGTATCGTGAACCAGGACGGCCTCCGCTACGACGACGAGTTCGTGAAGCACAAGATGCTCGATGCGATCGGCGATCTCTACCAGCTCGGCTACAGCCTGATCGGCGAGTTCAGAGGCTACAAGTCCGGTCATGGGCTCAACAATCAGCTCTGCCGTGAACTGCTGGCTCATCCGGAGGCTTACGAGATCGTGACGTTCGAAGAGACGTCGCAGTCGGCGCCGATATCCTACGCGGCGCCAGCCATGGCCTGAGTAGCGCTGGCACACCCTGGAAAGCATCATCTCCAGCCGTTGAATTCGACGCCGATCCCAGGATCGGCGTCGTCGTTTCCGATCGGTTGGTCCCGCCCCTCGATCCATGGGCCGGGCGATGCCTGACGCGGAGCAGCATGAGCGTTCAGCCCGGTTCAGGTGGCGGAACCGTCGTCCGATTCCGGTGCGACTTGGGCGTGGGAGGCCAGCCGGTTCAGCGAGCGCTTGAGCGGGGAGTCTTCCAGGCCCTCCGCGCAGTGGGAGAGTGCGTCGGCGCCGGCGGGCGACAGTCGACGCGTCTGGCGTGGCAGCGCCTTGACGGGCCGGATCGGGCGTACCTTCAGCGAGAATTTCATCACCGCCTCGAAACCGGGCAGTTGGTGCAGCAGCTCGAGCAGCCGGGGCTGTTCGTAACGCAGCCACGTCAACCATGCGGCGCGATCGGTGATCAGCGTCAACACGCCGTTGCGGTAGCCGCCGACGTAGAGGTGCTCGGCCACGTCCGGTGGGAGTTGTCGCCTCAGGTGGTTCTGGGCGCGTTCGATCAACGTCGCCATGCGCATCACGTCGCCCAATCCTCCCGGTTGCTCAAGGAGTCGGGAAACGGGCTGGGCTCGTAAACGCTTAGCCTTTATACTCATCGGCTTGCACGCGGTGGGGAAAGACCCGCTAAACCTATCACGGCGCGGAGTTCGTCGACAGCATGACTTCGGTCAAAGCGCAGTCCGGTCAGCGTGGCGCCATCTGGCGCCCCCGGCAGCGAGCCCATTGGTGGCTGGCCAGTGTGCTGGTCGGTTGTCTGCTGCCCGCGGGCTTGATGCCCGCCGAGGCGATGCGGCTGGCCGAGCGTTTGACTCAGGTCTACCTGATGGCCCCGGAGGCCATTCGGGCCGAGTCCCGGCGCGTCGCACGCATCGCCGCCAAGCGTCCCCTGCACCCGCGGACCATGACCCCCTCGCCGCAGCCGCGGCGGATTCCCCTCGAACCCCTGGTTGCCCCCAGCGCCGCCCTGGACGTGCTGTCCCGCCGAGGCCCGCCTGTGTCCGCCTGATGACCGTCATATCTCTCTCATCATCACCGGCAGCCGGTGCTGGCCTCGTCGTCGCATGGCTGCCTCCGGGGCACGCAGGAATACATCATGTTGAATGCAATACTACACAAGCTGGTCGGTTCCAAGAACGACCGCGACGTCAAGCGCATGCGCAAGCAGGTGGCGGCGATCAACGAACTGGAAGCCCAGTTCGAAGCGCTCGATGACACGGCGCTCAAGGCCAAGACTGCCGAGTTTCGTCGTCGCCTGGCCGATGGCGAGAAGCACGAATCCATGCTGCCGGAAGCGTTCGCCACCGTCCGGGAGGCGAGCAAGCGCGTGCTCGGCATGCGTCATTTCGATGTCCAGATGGTTGGCGGCATGGCGCTGCACGAGGGCCGGATCGCCGAGATGAAGACCGGTGAGGGCAAGACGCTGGTCGGGACGTTGTCGGTCTACTTCAATGCGCTGCTGGGGAAAGGCGTGCATGTGGTCACGGTCAACGACTACCTGGCCAGCCGTGACGCCAACTGGATGCGCCCGCTCTACGAATTCCTTGGGCTCAGTGTCGGGGTCATCGCCTCCGGCCAGCCGAACGAGGAGAAGAAGCAGGCTTATGCCTGCGATATCACCTATGGGACCAACAACGAGTACGGCTTCGACTACCTGCGCGACAACATGGCCTTCTCGCTGCAGGACAAGGTCCAGCGACCGCTGCACTACGCGATCATCGACGAGGTCGACTCGATCCTGATCGATGAAGCGCGCACGCCGCTGATCATCTCCGGCCCCGTGGAAGAGAACGTCGAACTCTATCGCACCATTCACGCGCTCTCCAAGCAGCTCAAGCAGTGTAGCGACGAGGAGGACCCGACCACCGGCGATTTCCTGATCGACGAGAAGCAGAAGCAGGTGGAGTTGACGGAGGAGGGTCACCAGCAGGTCGAGCAGCTGATGCGGGAGGCGGGCCTGCTCAAGTCGGAAGACTCGCTCTACGCGGTCCAGAACCTCGGGCTGCTGCCTCTACCATCGCGATGTCGACTACATCGTCTCGGACGGCAACGTGGTGATCGTCGACGAGCACACCGGGCGTACCATGCCGGGTCGCCGCTGGTCCGAAGGTCTGCACCAGGCGGTGGAAGCCAAGGAAGGGGTGGCGATCCAGCGCGAGAGCCAGACGCTGGCCTCCACCACCTTCCAGAACTATTTCCGCCTCTACGAGAAATTGGCCGGGATGACCGGTACCGCCGACACCGAGGCCTTCGAGTTCAATCACATCTACGGGCTCGACGTGCTGGTGATTCCCACCAATCGTCCGTTGGCGCGCCAGGATCTGAACGATCTGGTCTACCTGAGTGCCGAGGAGAAGTACGCCGCGATCATCGAGGACGTCAACACGCAGCGCGAGGCCAACCGGCCGGTGCTGGTGGGTACCGCGTCCATCGAGACCTCGGAGTATCTCTCCAAGCTGATGCAGGCGAAGCAGATTCCCCACAACGTCCTCAACGCCAAGCAGCACGAAAGCGAGGCCGAAATCATTGCCCAGGCGGGTCGCCCCGGCGCCGTCACGCTGGCCACCAACATGGCGGGCCGGGGTACCGATATCGTGCTCGGCGGCAACTGGGAAGCCGAGGTCGCCAAGCTCGAGGATCCCAGCGAGGCGCAGATCGAGTCGATCAAGGCGGAGTGGCAGCAGCGTCATGATGCCGTGCTCGAGTCCGGCGGCCTGCACGTGATCGGCTCCGAGCGGCACGAGTCCCGCCGGATCGACAACCAGCTGCGTGGCCGTGCCGGCCGCCAGGGTGACCCGGGCTCGACACGTTTCTTCCTGTCGCTGGAAGACAGCCTCATGCGCCTGTTCGGCTCCGACCGGGTACAGCGTCTGATGGGTGCGCTGGGGCTCGAGGAGGGCGAGGCCATCGAGCACAAGATGGTCTCCAACGCGGTCGAGCGGGCGCAGAAGAAGGTCGAAGGCCGCAACTTCGATATCCGCAAGCAGCTGCTGGAGTACGACGACGTCTCCAACGACCAGCGCCGGGTCATCTACGAGCAGCGCGACGATATCCTCGCCGCCGACGATATCTCCGACAACGTCGCCAGCATCCGCGACGAAGTGCTCGAGCAGACGATCTCCGAGTACGTGCCGCCCCAGAGTCTGCCGGAGCAGTGGGAGCTGGCGGGGCTGCAGGATCAGCTCAAGCAGGAGTTCAACATCGACCTGCCGCTGGTGCAGTGGGCGGAGGAGGACGACAACTTCAACGAGGAAGTGCTGCGTCAACGCCTGCTGGACCAGCACCGTGGCCAATATCTCGCCAAGGTCGAAGCGATCGGTGGCGAGATGATGCGACGCTTCGAGAAGCAGGTGATGCTGCAGGTGCTGGATACACGCTGGAAGGAGCACCTGCAGTCGATGGATCACCTTCGCCGCGGCATTCACCTGCGGGGCTATGCCCAGAAGAATCCGAAGCAGGAGTACAAGCGCGAGGCGTTCGAGCTGTTCCAGTCGCTGCTCTACAACATCAAGCATGACGTTACCCGTATCCTGAGCCATGTGCAGGTGCGGCGTCAGGAAGAGGTCGAGGATCTGGAGCGCCAGCGTCGCGAAGCGCTCGAGCGGGAGAAGGCGGCCAGCCAATCGGTCCACGAGGAGGCTGTCACCGCGGCCCGGCAGACGGCCGAAGGGGCGGGGGAAGCGGCAGACGAGCCGGCCGAGGATGGTGCCCAGCCGGTGCGCCGGGAGGGCCCGAAAGTCGGACGTAACGATCCTTGCCCGTGCGGTTCCGGCAAGAAGTACAAGCAGTGCCATGGTGCGCTGAGCTGAGAATGGCCAGGAACACGGGGCAGGCCTGTGTTCCTCGAGGAGAATGGGATGGCCGTAGGTAAATCACTGTTTCCCCGGATGCCGGCGCTCGAGGGCGTGCGACTGGGAACCGCGATGGCGGGTATCAAGAAGCCGAACCGTCGTGATCTGGTGGTGATCGAGGTGCCCGAGGGCGCCTCCGTCGCCGCCACGTTCACCCGCAACGCCTTCTGCGCGGCGCCCGTGCACGTCGCTCGGGACCACCTGCAGCAGGCGACGCCACGCTTCCTGCTGATCAATACCGGCAATGCCAATGCCGGTACCGGTGCCCGCGGCCGCAACGATGCCGAGGCGTGCTGCCGTGCGCTGGCTGCGCTAACCGGAACCGAGAGCCATCATGTACTGCCGTTCTCGACCGGGGTGATCGGGGAGCCGCTGCCGGTGGCCCGAATCACGGACGGTCTGGCCGCCGCCCTGGAAGCGCTGGACGCCGACGGCTGGGCGCTTGCCGCCGAGGGCATCATGACCACCGATACCCGGATCAAGGGCGCTTCGGCCCAGGTCGAGCTCGGCGGTGGTACGGTCACCATCAACGGGATCAGCAAGGGCTCCGGAATGATCCAGCCCAACATGGCGACCATGCTCGGATTCGTCGCCTGCGATGCGGCGATCGATCAGGACCGGCTCCAGCAGTGGCTGCGCGAAGCGGTGCGGGTCTCTTTCAACTCGATCACGGTGGATTCGGATACCTCCACCAACGATGCCTGCACGCTGATCGCCACCGGGGCCCGCGTGTCGAGTCGGCCGACGATGAACGTCGGTTCCGCGAGGCGCTGACATCGGTGCTCGTCGAACTGGCGCAGGCGATCATCCGTGATGGCGAAGGGGCGACCAAGTTCGTCACGTTGCAGGTCGAGGAGGCGGAAAGCGTCGACGAGGCGCGGGCGGTGGCGTTCACGGTCGCCCATTCGCCGCTGGTCAAGACGGCGCTCTACGCCAGCGACGCCAACTGGGGTCGAATCCTGGCCGCCGTCGGGCGGGCGCCGGTGAAGGATCTGGACGTCGAGCGCATCGTCATCGATCTCGGTGGCGAGCGCCTGGTGGAGCATGGCGGTCGCGCCGACGGTTACACCGAAGAGGCGGGGAGCCGGGTGATGGCGCAGGAGGAGATCGTCATCCGGATCCGCCTCGGTCGCGGCGACGCCAGCGCCACGATCTGGACATCGGACCTGTCCCACGATTACGTATCGATCAACGCGGATTACCGCAGTTGAACGCTTTCTGACGGAGAGCGATATTCCGAAGCCGGATGTCGCCGTCAAACACTGAAGTGGCGCGAGAGACTTAGCAAGATGATCAAGAGACGGGTCCATGTGGCGGCTGCCGCCGTCATCCGAGGCGACGGGCGAGTGCTGATTGCCAGGCGTCCGGCGACGGTCGACCAGGGCGGTCTGTGGGAGTTTCCGGGGGGCAAGCTGGCGCCCTACGAAACCGGCTTCGAGGCGCTCAAGCGGGAGCTGAGCGAGGAACTCGGCATTCAGATCCTGCGCGCACAGCCATTGATTCGGGTGCATCACGAGTACGCCGACAAGCATATCCTGCTGGATGTGTGGCAGGTACGCGAGTACGAAGGCGACCCCTACGGCAGAGAGGGGCAGCCGGTGCGGTGGGTCGAGGTCGACGATCTGACCAACTACGCCTTCCCGGCGGCCAATCTGCCGATTCTGCGCGCGGTGGCGCTGCCCCAGGAGTATCTCATCACCGCCGAAGAGGCGGATGACTCCGTCTTTCTCGACCGGCTCGAGCGTGCCCTGAAAGAGGACAGCATCCGCCTGGTGCAGTTGCGCGCCAAGGGGCTGGATGATCCGGCCTACCAGGCCCGTGCGGAGAAGACCCTGGAACTGTGCCGGCGCTACGGCGCCAAGTTGCTGCTGAACGCCGATCCCGAGTGGCTGCAGCGGGTCGATGCCGATGGCATTCATCTGACCAGCGCCAGGTTGATGGAGCTCAAGCGACGCCCGGTTCCCAGCGACAAGTGGCTGGGCGCCTCGACCCATGGCGAAGAACAGCTGACCCAGGCCGGGCAGATCGACTGCGACTTCGTCACTCTCTCGCCGTTGGCGCCGACCCCATCGCATCCTGAAGCGGTGACGATCGGGTGGCACGATTTCCAGCAGATGGTGGAGATGGCGGCGATGCCGGTCTTCGCGCTGGGCGGGATGACGCGCCACCATGCGAATCAGGCGCGGGCCGTCGGGGCGCAGGGGATCGCATCGATTCGCGATTTCTGGCGTAACGATTCCTGAGCCACGAGCCACGAGCCACGAGCCACGAGCTACGAGCTACGGGCTACGGGCCAAGAGCCAAAAACGAAGACGCCGCACCCCTGGGTGCGGCGTCTTCGTTTCCGGCCATGGAATCAGGCTGTAGCAAGCGTCGACATTCAGGGTGAGCGGACTACTCGCCGCGTTCGAGCCGGTCGATGAGTTCGTCGAGTTCGGTTTCATCCATGTGCGGTTCGCCCGGGATGCGGTGGGAGCCATCCGCCCAGGCGCCCAGGTCGATCAGCTTGCAGCGCTTGGAGCAGAACGGCCGATAGGCGTTTTCGGTCGTCCAGGCAACCGGTTGCTGGCACTGGGGGCAGGGGACGGTCAGCCCCTTGCCGGCGCCCTTGTCGTTGCTTGGGTCGTTGGATCGAGTCATAGAGAGATATCGTGTCGGTGGCTAACGTGTCGGGGCGAGGGTGTCGAAGGAGCGTCATCCCGCTGGAGAGCGCAATTGGCGGTACTTGGCATCCAGCCCAGCGACCTGATCGAGCAGGTGTCGTCGAGTGCCTCCATTGTCGATGACGTCGTCGGCGGCTGCAAG